>JAZSAA010000296.1:0-4025 GCA_045601625.1 Clostridia bacterium
CGGATTTCTTTTGATTCAAAGAATCGAGAAACGTTGAAACCTCTGCCGTTTCCCTTTAATCAAACAAATCCGTCAGGATTTGTACCGCCACTAAATACTAACCACTAAATACTAAATACTCAAATTCTGATTTATCGAGCAACAGCTCGATAAATCAGAATTCTTACCGCACCTGATCGATATACGCCGTCAGGGCCTGGCGGTCGTAGAAGGAGGAGACCTTCAGCAGGGGGAGGTCGGGCTCGGCGCCGCGGTCGATGTCGTAGAACGCGCCGTTTTTCAGGAAGGACATCTGGGTGGCGCCGGAGACCTGGCAGCAGGCGCCGTCGGCGGTGGACAGGGCCTGCACGAAGCAGGCGCCGCCGCCGGAGGGGCGGCCCAGCAGCGAGACCAGGTTGGAGGCCTTGAAGGCGCAGGGCACCAGGTTGCCGCAGGAGAAGCTGACCGGGCTTTCGATGCAGAACAGGTTTTTGCCCAGCAGGGCCTGGTCGCCCTCGTCGGCCGCGCCGTCGAGGTTGATGTCGATGGCGTAGCTGCCGGTGACCAGCGCGCCGGAGAGGGTGTTCCTGGTGCTCAGGGAGCCCGTGCCCAGGAAGGCCGCCATGGTGAAGAGGGCCGCGTCGGCCATGCCGCCGCCGTTGCAGGACAGGTCCAGCACCACGTTTTCCACGGGGCTGCCCTCCCGGGTGATCTGCGCGTAGGCGTAGATCATGATGCCCACGGTGTCCTCGGCCTCGGCGGTGGGCGGGGTCTGGTAGTAGTCCACGCCGTCCGGGACGCTTGTGAAATGGTCCAGGGTGATGTAGGCGGTGTTGCCGATCTCCTCGTAGCTGGGGACGCCGTCGGGATAAGCCGCCCTGCGGGTGTCGAGATAGAGGTCGTACTGCCTGCGGTCGTTGCCGCGGGACAGGCCGTAGCCCAGCGTCTGCCTGAAGTTGTCCGCCGCGTGGAGGCCGGCCAGGGGCGAGGGCAGCCGGAAGGCGGAGTGCATCTCGTCCAGGTGGATGTACAGCAGCTGGTACAGGCCCGCGTTCGCCCGGAGGGCGTCGGTGTCGGTCAGCTCGGGCTTGAGGCCGGTGTCATCGAGCATGTCGTCGAACCGGGTGATGCCGTGGCTCTGCTTCATGCCGTACAGGTTGTCCAGCGCCATGCACAGCTCGCCGTAGGCGAAACTGGCCATGGCCTCGCTGCGCGCCCGGGGCGCGACGCTATAGTACATCTCGCCCATGGGGGTCAGCGCGTCCAGCCGGCCGAAGACGTCGGGCGAGCCGACGACCGCGATTTCGCCGTTCCAGAAGATGCAGCAGTAGTAGGTGCCCATCAGGAAGTCGCAGAGGGTCTGCATCGGCACGTAGCATTCGCCGTCCCGGGCGATGAAGTCGATGCCGTAAGCGGCGGCGTCGATGACCACCTCGCTGCCGTAGCGCTGGTAGGAGGTGTCGGCGCGCTGGAGGTAGCGGACGGGCCCGTCGGGGGACGACTGGAGGCTGCCCACCATCTCGGTCAGGTAGTCGCCGCTGGAGAGCTTCAGGAAGGCGTCGTAGTCCAGGAAGCGGAGGGTGTCGGCGTCGCAGTCGAAGGCGGCGGTGTAGCCGTCCTCACGGGTCAGCACGCCGGTGTTGCCCGCCATCGAAAAGGTGAAGCTCAGGCCGCCGCTTTCGATGACCTGCGCGGTGTAGCTGTCCAGGCCGAGATAGGCGCGCACCAGGTCCTGCCAGCCGGACAGGGCCAGGTAGGGCACGTCGGAGCCCTCCACAAAGTATACGGTGCGGGGCTCGGAGGTCTCCGGGTCGCCATAGTAGAATTCCACCGTCCTTTCGGTGAGGACGGGGGCCGCGCCGCCCTCGGCCATACCGGGCAGGGCCGATGCCAGCAGGCAGAGCAGCGTGATCACGCAGAGTGTTTTTTTCATGGAAGCATATCTCCCTTGCCGTGGCGTGCGGGTGTGGGCCCGTCAACGGATGGCGTTGATGTAGTCCACCAGCGCGGGGCGATCGTAGAAGGAATCGGGCTTCATCAGGGGGAAATCCGGGTCGGCGCCCTGGTCGATGTCATAGAAAGCGCCGTTCTTCAGGAAGGACAGCTGCAGCTCGCCGGAGACCTGGAACAGGCTGCCGTCGGCGGTGGTCAGGGGGCGCACGACGCACGCGCCGCCGCCGGAGGTGCGGCCCAGCAGCGTGACCGTGTTGGCGTGCTTGAAGGCGCAGGGCACCAGGTTGCCGCAGGAGAAGCTCATGGGGGATTCCAGGCAGAACAGGTTCTTGCCCAGCAGGCCCATGTCGCCCTCGTCGATGTTGCCGTCCAGGTTCAGGTCGGCCTTGTAGTTGCCGGTGACCAGCGCGCCGGAGAGGGTGTTGCGGGAGCTGACGGAGCAGACGCCCAGGAAGGCCGCGATGGTGTACACCGCCGTCTCGGCCGAGCCGCCCAGGTTGCAGGACATGTCCAGCACCACGTTCTCGACGGGGCTGTCCTCGCGGGTGATCTGGCTGTAGGCGTAGATCATGATGCCCATGGTGTCCTCGACCTCGGCGGTGGGCATCTCCGTGTAGTAGTCCACGCCGTCGGGGATGCTTTCAAAGTCGTCGAAGGTGATGAAGGCGGTGTTGCCCACCTCCTCGTAGGCCGGCACGCCGTCGGGATAGAACTTTTTCCGGGCGTCGTAATAGGGAGTGGCCTGCTGCCAGAAGCGGATGGTGCACTGGCCGGGGCCCAGGTCGTCGATAAAGGTGTCGGCGGCGTGGGCGCCGCTGGCAGGGGAGGGCATTCTGTAGCCGGTGTGCTGGTCGTCCAGGTGCTGCTCGAGCAGCTGGTACAGCGCGGCGTCGGCCTCGGCGGGGTCCGTGCTGGTCAGGCCCTTCACCAGGCCGGTGTCCTCGGCCAGGTCCATGAAGCGGCCGATGCCGTGGTTGTCCTTCAGGCCGTACAGGCTGTCCAGCGCCAGGCACAGCTCGTTATAGGTGAAGCGGGCCATGGTCTGGCTGCGCTCGTGGGGCTGAACGGAGTAGTACATCTCGCCCAGGGGCGTCAGGTTGTCCACGTCCTTGCCGAGGTACTTGGGGGAGGCGATGATCACAAATTCGCCGTTGTAGAAGATGTTCCAGCCGTAGTGGCTCAGCAGGATGTCGCCGAGGGTCTGCATCGGCACGTAGAAGTTGCCGCCGTCGGCGATGAAGTCGATGCCGTAATCGCCGGCGTTGATCGTCACCTCCTTGCCGAAGCGCTCGTAGGAGTTCTTCAGGCGGCCGATGTAGAAGGCGGTGCCGTCCGGCTGGATGTCGAAGTCGGTGCCGAACATGTCGATCAGGAAGGCGCCTTCGCTGGGGCGCATGTAGGCGTCGTAGTCCAGGAAGTGGATGACGTCCGCGTCGCAGTCGAAGGTGACGTTGTACCCGTTCGGCTGGGTCAGCGTGCCCACGCTGCCCTCCATCGAGAAGGCGAGATCGGGCTGGGCGTCCTCCGCCGGGTCGGGGGCGTTCAGGTCCCCGGCCGTGGCCCGGGCGTCTTCGCCCGCGTCGTCGCTGCCGGCTTCCGTCCCTTCGGCGGGGGCCGCGGCGGCGGGGCCGTCGTTGCTGTCATCCAGGGGGCCGTCCAACACGGCGGGCCAGTCCGCCAGGGACAGGTAGGGCACGTCGGAGCCGTCGATGAAGTAGACGGTTTGCTCCATGGAGGTGTCGGGGTCGTTGTAGTAGAAGGTCATCGTCTTTTCTTCAACGGCGTGGGCGCCGCCCTCGGCCAGCGCGGTCGGTACGGCGGTGAGCAGCAGGCAAAGCAGCGTGAACCAGCAGATCGTTTTCTTCATCGGTACATACCCCTTCCAGTCGTATTGCGGTAATATCCAAAACAACCCGTCCGACGAGCGAACGGGCTGTAATTTTCGGCTTGCGCGCGATTACTTCGCGGCTTCAACCTTGATGATCTCCTGGCCGTCATAGTAGCCGCAGAACTTGCACACGCGGTGGCTCAGCTTCATCTTGGCGCAGCGGGGGCACTTCACGATGCCCGGCGCGGACAGCTTCCAATGAGCG
>JAZSAA010000297.1:0-5886 GCA_045601625.1 Clostridia bacterium
GAATACGACATGATCTACTCCCCGCTGAACGACTATGAGTTCGAGATCAAGGTGGGGGTCAAGAACACCGAGGGGAAGAACCTGCCGGACCTGCTGATGCGCTACTACAGCTACGGGAAGATGAACCTCGGCCCCAGCTTCGACAAGATGGATGAGTGCTGGGCCTCCCCTACCCGCAAGGAGGGAGACGTATACGTCTTCAAGGGGAAGTGGAAGCAGCTGTTTGCCCCCAAGGCCAACAAGGCGCAGCGGCCCACCTTCATGTTCGGCAAGGACGCCCCGGCGTCGCTGACCTTCCCCAGCCAGCTGGTGGCCCAGCAGAGCGCCACGGAAAAGCCCCTCAACGAGGGCACCGGCGCCGACGGCGGCATATTCGCCAAGGTGCTGAAAAATGGCATGGACTTCGGCTTTACGATTCCCGTGGTGGACATCAAGGTCAAGTTTGATCTGCCCTTCAAGAGCTATTGGCCCAGGCTGTTCGTCGATCCCGGCGGATATGTGGTCATCTACATGGGCGCGCCCATGTTTGAGGACACAATCAAAAAATGGAAGGCAAACTGGCAGAGCGAGGATCTGCGCGTATACAAGCACGTCCAGAAAACCATAGAAAGAAAGGGCTGGCTGGGCAACTACATGGCCCAGTACAACCTGGCCAAGGATATCTACAAGGCAAAGGCCTGGAAGTTCTTCGGCGAGTCGAAGTTTAACGTGGGCTTCTTTGTGGTGCTCACCGGACGCTGGGAGCTGGATAAGGACATCCCGAGTGTCATCTCCAAGAACATCAGCCTCCGGGGCGGCGTCGGGGTAACGCTCAGCTACAGCTACAGCTGGACCATCAGCTATCCCCTTGGGCCGGTGCCGGTGTACGTGTGCTTTACGCTGGGGGTGTCGGCGGGCTTCTCTATGGAGAGTTCGGTCAACTTCTGCATCGTAAACGGCGAATTACAGAATTGGGATATACGCCCTGTCAGCAACATCACCATCACCGTCGGGTTTATGCTCAGCGGCCAGCTGGGCTTTGGCATCAAGGACTTCCTGGACGCCTGGGTGCGGGTGGCCGCGTCGCTGAATTTCAACCTTCGCCTGAGCATCATAGACACGTCGCCCTCGTCCTTCACCATCGTCGGCGGGGTCAATCTGACGGTGGGCGTCACGTTATTCCTTGCCTCCATCACCAAGAACTGGAAGGTGAAAGAACGGCAGTTCTGGCCCACGAGTAACGCCAACCTGCTGGACTATTACATGAACGCCGAGGCCGACGACGACGCAGAGACCATCGAGGCCGTGTCCGACGAGCCCTACCGCTATCCGGCGCTGACCCCGGAGATGAAGGAGGTCCGGGCGACCTACGGCCAGGGGAACGGAGGCGCCGAATCAAAGATCCTACGGATCAGCGGCAGGATCCTGCTGTTCAACATCCAGCAGACCCTGAACGACAGCAAACCGGTCCGGCGCGTCATGTGGCGCTGCCTGAATGCCGACACGGACGAGGGCGGTCTCTGGAATTCGGTGAAGAACGTCATTGAAAGCGATTGGCATTACAGGTCCTTCGGGGAGTTCGTCCTTCCGAGGAGCGATTACGATTTTGACGTCTTCACCGACGGTCAGTTCGTATACCTGGTGGCCACCTGCGCAAGGGATTTCGATGTAAACGGCTATCCCGTCCGCAACGACCTGACCACGACCAACCGCAATGATATGAACATGGGCATCTACTATATGGTGCTGGAGCATGACGGCAAGGGACAGCTCAGCTGGCCCGAAGACGACGTCCTGGCGGCTGCGTACGATACCAAGCAGGGCTATGACAGCATCTACATGACCTACCCGGAATATACCCACGACAGCTATATCAATCCCCGCATTTCCCACGCTGAGGCTTTCCGGAAAAACGGCACCGTCGATTACTTTGAGATCTACGGCCAGTGCGAGACGATCGCCTATCCGGAGGCCGACGACGCGGCCGTCGGCACCACCAGTTTTGCGGTGACGAACGATGCAATGATGATTCTCTTCACCGACAAGACGGTGAAGAGCGCCTTGGGCGATAATTATGAGCGCGTGCAGGCACTGAGCCTGATGAACCTGGATGCCGTGGGACGGTCCAGGCATCGGCAATCCATGATCAACGGCTACGCCATGAGCTTCGTGGGTCTGAGCAAGCCGAAGGACGGCGCGGCGGGCGACAGCGTCATCGAGCTGTACGCCTACGACATGAACCGGGTGGAGGGCGACAGGAAGGCCATCGTGCTGGAGAAGGGCGACATCGGCCATATCGCCATGGTGGAGGACCATCTGAGCAGGGAATGGAACAAGAGCGGACGCACGGTGTTCTACACCATGCAGGAGAAGAGCGACGACGGCGTGGTCCGCAACCGGCTCCACGGCCTGTACATCGCGCCGGTTGAGGGCGCGGGCGGCGATCACCCCAGCTATGAGGTGACGAAGTACACCTATGACGCGGTCATCCCCTCCGGCAAATTCGACGTCTGCTACCTGGGCGGCGCGCCCTACCTGTATTGGGTGTCCACGACTGAGAAGCGCAAGGACAGCGACCCGGACATCTGGCGCGTGTGGACCATGTGCTACGACCCCGTCGCCAACACCGTGACCGATCCGGCGGTGTTTGCGGAGTTCACGATCCCAAAGATCACCTACAGTCCGCGGGACCAGTACGGCACCGGCCATCGGTACGACCTGACGGCGGCGCCGGGCAGCGTGATACTGACCGGCTCGGGCACAGCCTATGTGAACGCCGTCGCCACCGACTGGGAGATCGTCCCCGAGTCCCTGAGGCCCAAGCTGCCGCCCACCTCGCTGTTCAGCTTCAATGAGCTGCTCACACCGTCGGCGAACCTCACCGTGGCCATCCCCCGACAGCTGGCCGTCAAGGCAGGCGACTTCGAGGACGTGACCCTGGGCCTGCGCAACGAGGGCAACCTGGCCATCTCCACCTTCGATATCGCCATGTACGAGGTGGTGGACGGCGTGGCGGGCAAAAACCCGGTAAGCACCGTGCACATCAATGCCAAGGACCCGGAGAAGAGCAAGGTGATATACTACGGTTCCGAAGATTTGCAGCTGACGAACATATTCTCTCCTACGGCGGTGCTCAAGTTCGTTAAAGGGAAAAAGGGCGAGGTGGTCATGGCCGGCCGACCGGCCGGCTACCGCGATGAGGACTATGACATCACCCCGCGCAAGCGCGACTGGGTGCTGGATGAGCAGACCACCCGGTACACCCTGTCCATCGGCGATTCCGTCGGCGTGGACAGCAAGGTGACCGAGGCCAGCGCGCCCCGGTACATCAAGACGGACATACTGTTCCCCGGCTCCACTGGCTCGTTTATGGGCGCGTTCAAGATCCCCGAGAGCTGGGAGGGCGATAAGACGCTGCGGATAAAGCTGGTCAAGGCGACGGTGGAATCCACCCTGGCCCGGGCCGTGGCCAACGCCGCGGGCCTCGCCGCCAACGCCCCCGCGAGCGCGACCCTCGAATACGTGCTGAACGAAAAGACCGGGAAGCTGGAGCTGCAAGCGCCGCTCCAGGCCAACGCGACGGTGAAGAACGCCATCGCCTCCGGCCTGTACGCCAACGAGATCGACACCTCCTCCGCAGACATGATCGTGCATGTACAGGACGTAGAGGTCAAACACCGAATCTACGAGGGCCTCGGGGGCGAGCGGATGCTGGACATCGTCGTCCACAACCACGCCGCCACCCGGGCCAAGCTGACCCTGTCCTGCGCGGTGTACGTGGACGGTGCCAGCGACCCATACATCCTGAACCTGCCCTACTACAATAAGACCTCCTCCCGCAGGACCCAGACCATCACCCTGCCGGTGAGCGCCCTGGTGGACGATGTGGCCAAGCACAAGAGTGCCCGGGTGGTGATCACCGCCGTGGGCGCGGACGAGCGGGCCTACGCCAACAACGAATTCAGCGTTTACTTCGATGGCGATACCCCTCTCAGCTTTGTACGCCAGCCCGGAGATACCACCGTGCAGGAGGGCGAGGACGTGGCCTTCACCGTGGAGGTGACCGGCGGCACAGAGCCCTACAGCTACCAGTGGCAGATCTACAACCCGAAGACCGGCAAATGGGAGGACCTGAAGGGCTTCACCGGGCCCACCATGAGCCGTGAAAACATCGAAAAGAAGTGGGACGGCTGCCGCTTCCGCTGCGTGGTGACGGACGCCGCCGGCACGCAGATCGTCAGCGAGGCATTCACCCTGACCGTGCGCGACCGGGTGGACACCGGCGATCACAGCAATTTGCCGCTGTACCTGGGCGTGGCGCTCGTCGCGCTGGCGTTGCTGCTGGCGCTGCGCAGGTGGAGAAAGGCAATCTGATCAAGGAGGATAAAAGATGATGAACAAACGGTTCAACCAAGGAATGTTGGCCTGGCTCTGTGCCCTGCTCATGCTGGTGCTGCCGGTGGGCGCAGCCGCCCAAGAAGCGGCGGACGACCCCGTGGCGGTGCGGGTGGGAGAATTCACCTATACCCAAAGCCAGCTGCAGGGGTCGCTGGACAGCATGCTGGAGCTTTCCCAGATGCTGAGTGGCGACACCCCCAGTGAGGAGGAGAAGCAGGCGCGCATGCAGGCCACGGTGGACAGCTTCGTGGGCCTGGGCGTCATCGAAAACAAGCTCAGCGAGGCGGGGAAGAACGACTTTACCGACGCGGAGCTCGAGGACATCAATCAGGCAGCCCGCAGCAAGTATGAGGAGCTGTGGCAGGTGCTCTACCAGCAGATGCAGAAGAGTGACTCGAGCGTCACCGAGGCGGCCGTGACCGCCCAGCTGGAGGGCATGGGCTACACCTTCGAGGCGATTTATGACGAGATCGTTCTACAGACCCGGCAGAACCGGGCCATCGAGCTGTTTTGCAAGGACATCATCCTAAAGCAGTCCCAGGTGGACGAATACTACGAGACGCAGTTCGTCGCGCCGGACCGGGAGGCCTACGAAGGAAACATCGACCGCTTCGACCAGGAGATCCTGATGAACAACAACGAGGCGTTCTACATCCCCGAGGGCTACCGCTATCTCCGGCAGATCGTGCTGGATATCCCCCAGGCCGCGCTGGATGCCGCCGCCTCGGAAAATGTGCGCTTGAAGCGCGCCGCCCAGGCCATGACCACGGCGCTGCAGAACCTCACGTTGGCGGCCACCGAGCCCAGCGACTGGAGCGACGATCTGGCCGCGGCGAAGGCCGACTACGACGAGGCCTCCAAGGCGCTTCAGGAGGCCCAGCGCGACTACCAGACCGCCCTGAAGGCGGCCACGCTGCCTCTGATACAGGAACAGGTGGACGAGATCAAGGAGCAGTATGCCGCGGGCATCGACTTCAAGAGCTTGGTGAACCGCTACAGCACCGACAAGACCGAGCGCAACATCTCCGGCGACGGCTATCTCTTCCACCCGGATTCCCAGCAGTGGCCGGAGGACTTCAAGGCTGCCGCAGCGGCGCTGGTCAAGCCGGGGGACATCTCCGACCCCGTGGTCACCGAGCAGGGCGTGCACATCATCTGCTACGTGGGCGACGCGCCTGCGGGGGCGCACGTGTTGACCGAAGACGAGAAGCAGCTGCTCAACGCCGCCGCGCTGCGCTATTATCAACTGGAAAAGCTGAACGGACTGGTTGATGATTGGCAGGCGGATTATGAAATCGAAACGCATCCGGAACTGCTGAAATACTGACGGGCCCGAGCGTACCGACAGAGCCATTGAATGGGCTTGAGAAATGAATATGTATCGACTATGATTTATGAAGAATTGGCAAATGGCATTATTGAATGCGTTGGGGGCACGGAGAACATCGCCTCTGCCATCAACTGCATGACCCGTGTGCGCATCCGCGTCAACAGGGACGCAGCCGTAAG
>JAZSAA010000298.1:0-9172 GCA_045601625.1 Clostridia bacterium
GCCCCTGATTGTAAAAGGATTGAAATATTCTCTCGAGCAGGACAGCTATGAGACGGATTCTGCCGCAGATGGCGAAGAGGCGCTAAACAAGTTCTTTGCCGGACACTACGACCTGGTCCCCCTGGACGACATGCTGCCCAAGATCGACGGCATCGAGGTCTGCCAGCGCATCCGCGAGCGCAGCAACGTGTCCATCATCATGCTCACCGCCAAGGGCGACGACATGGACAAGATCCTGGGCCTGGAATACGGCGCGGACGACTACATGACCAAGCCCTTCAACATCCTCGAGGTCAAGGCCCGCATCCGCACCATCTTCCGCCGCACCACGATGATGCAGCGGGAGAACGGCCAGCGCACCATCACCGTGCGGGACATGCAGCTGAACGTGAACAACCGCTCCGTCACCGTATCCGGCCGCGAGGTCAACCTGACGGCCAAGGAGTTCGACCTGCTGCACTTGTTCGTCACCAACCGGGGCAAGGTCTTCTCCCGCGAGAACCTGCTGGAGACCATCTGGAAGTACGACTACCTGGGCGATCTGCGCACCGTGGACGTGCACATCCGCCGCCTGCGGGAAAAGATCGAAAAGGTGCCCAGCCAGCCAGAGTACATCTTCACCAAGTGGGGGGTTGGCTACTATTTCACTGACAAGGATTAAAGCCTTCATACATTCCATACGCTGGAAGATCACCATCGCCTACCTGCTGATCATCGTCGTGGCGTTCTGCGTCATCGGTTTTTCGCTGATCCAGCTGGTAGGCGAATATCTGTTTAACCAGCGCACGCGGGACGACCAGCGCATCGCGGAAAGCCTCTCTGAGGAGTTCGGCGGTCTCTTGTCGTCCTCCGACGTGTTGGGCATGTACGACACGGCCCTGCAGACCGCCCGCGCCGAGCAGAGCCGCGTGCTGGTGCTGGACCGGCTATGCACCGTGCAGGTGGACACCAATTCCCAGCTGAACGGCCAGCGCTTCATCACCTCAGAGATCGGCAACGTGCTGGGCGGGGCCGACGGCGATTACGGCTTTTACGACGTGGGCAACACCAGCGCCTACTGGCTGCGGGCCGCGATGAACGCCTTCTCCGGCGTCAACGCCATGACCGGCCTGTACGCCCGGGGCATACGGAGCGCCTCGGGGAACCTGCTGGGCGTGCTGGTGTACATCTCCCAGGTCCAGGAGATCTATGAAAGCCTGCGGGACATCCAATTGAAGATACTGGCCTGGATGGCCATCGTGGCGATCGCTGTGCTGGTAGTGAACGCGCTGGTGCTGCGCACCATCACCCGCCCCATCGGCGAGCTGAACGAGGGCATCGCCCGCATGGGCAAGGGCGACCTTTCCGCCCGGGTGGATGTGCGGGGCAGGAACGAATTCGCCAGCCTCGCCAAGGCCTTCAACTCGATGTCCGAGCGCCTGGAGCAGCTGGACAAGTCCAGGAGCCAGTTCGTCTCCAACGCCTCCCACGAATTGAAGACCCCGCTGAGCACCATCAAGATTTTGATCGAAACCCTGCTGTACCAGGACCCGATGGACCCCGGCATGGCCAAGGAGTTCATGACCGACGTCAACAAGGAGATCGACCGCCTGAACCGCATCGTCAGCGACCTGCTGACCCTGGTGAACATCGACAGCGGCATGAAGATGAACCTCGCGGACCTGGACATCGGCGCGCTGCTGCAGGAACAGGTCAAGCGGCTGGCCCCCCTGGCCCGTGAAAACGGCATCGAGCTGGACTGCGCCGTGAAGGAATCGCTGGAGGTCAACGGCGACGCCCTAAAGCTGCAACAGGTGGTCTACAACATCATCGACAACGCCATCAAGTACACGCCCCGGGGCGGCGAGGTCCACTGCACGCTGAACCGTTCGGGCAAGAGGGCCGTGATCCGGGTCAGCGACACCGGCGTGGGCATCCCCGAGGAGGATCTGCCCCACATCTTCGACCGATTCTACCGCGTGGACAAGGCGCGCTCCCGTGAGACGGGCGGCACCGGCCTGGGCCTGTCCATCGTCAAACAGTTCGTGCTGCTGCACGGCGGCACCATCGAGGCCAAGAGCACCTTCGGCCAGGGCACCACGTTCATCATCGAGCTGCCGCTGGCCGCGAAGAGGCAGGAGGTGTGATCCGATGCGCAGGTCGATTTTGTTGGGCATTTCCCTCGCCCTCGTCGCCGCGCTGCTGGGCGGCTGCGCGATGGGCAGGCGCGAGCCGGAGGCCGTGACGGAGATCCGCCTTCCCGAGCCCTCGGAGGAGCCGGAAAACATGATCCTCGGTGAAAAGCTGTCCGCCGCGCCCACCGAGGTGACGCTGTACTTTGCTTCCCAGGACGGCACCGGCTTCTCCGCCGTCAGTCGCATGGTCACCAGGGACGTGGGCCAGAGCCTGCCCCAGGCCGCGGTGGCCACGTTGCTGGACAGCGGGGCCGAGCGCAGCATCCTCTCCATGGCCGACACCCGGATGCTGGCCTGCGAAACCGCCTGCGGCACCGCGACCGTTAACCTGTCCATCGACGCCCGGAACGTGCAGAACGCCCAGGAGCTGCTGGCGCTGCAAACCTCCATCGGCAACACCCTTCTGGGCATCGACGGCATAAACGGGGTGAACGTGTTGATCGGCGGCCTCAGCGAGGGATATTGCCAGCTGCCGCTGGGCGTGCAGACCGAGCCCGTCACCAGCGTGGCGGCAGCCTACGCACAGCTCCAGGCGGAGCGCGACCGGCTCTCCCAGCCCGAACCGGCCGAACCCATCTCCAGGTCGGCGCTTTTGTACTTCCCCTCCGTCACCGGCGACTGGCTGGTTCCCGAGCTTCGTGGCATTTCCATCGGCCAGGAGGGCTTCGTCCCGGCGCTGTTCGATGCGCTGAAGGCCGGTCCCGTACAGGAGGCCTGCGCGGTGCCGTCCATCCCGGAGGGGGTGGAGCTGCTGGGCGGCTATCCCGCCATACAGACGCTCTCAAGCGGCGAACGGGTGCTGGAGCTGAACTTCTCCCCGACCCTCTCCACCTATATGGCCCTCTCCGGACTGGAGGTGTGGAAGCTGGCCGGCTCCATCGCCATGACCATGTGTTCGTTCCTGCCGGACCTGGACGCGGTGCGCGTGATGGTGGACGGCGACCCGATCACCCTGTGTGAACGGGGACAGACCCTCATGCAGTTCCCCAACGGCATGATCCACCGCCGGGACTTCGCCGGCTGCGTGGGCAGCACCGTCAACCTCTACCTGGTCAACGGCGAGGGCATGCTCCAGCCCACCCGCCGCGCTGTTTCGATGCGCAGCGCACTGTCCCCCCGCAGCCTGCTGGGCGAGCTGATCGCCTCGGCGGGGGCGGGCGGCGAGCTGGGCTTCCCCGTCCCCGAGGGAATACAGCCGGTGGACATACTGGGCGTGCAGACCTCCGGCGGCGTGGCCAGGGTCAACCTGTCCGGCAGCTTCTACCGCTGCTGCCAGGTGCTGAACGCCCGGGAGGAGCGCAGCCTCATCTACGCGATGGTAAACACGCTGTGCCAGCTGGACGGCATTCGCGGCGTCCGCTTCTACGTGGAGGGCCGCGCCGCGGAGACCATGGCCGGCGGCATCTACCTCAAGAGCGTGCTGCTGCCCAACCCGGGGATCGTGGTGCAGCGGTAGCGCTTCGACAAGTCAGGGCCTGCGGATCCTTCGACTCCGCTTCGCTCCCTTCAGGATGACAATCCATGTCTTCGCTGTGTCTGTCATCCCGAGCGGAGCGAAGTGATCCCCCTTACAGCTCTATCCGCACGCGCCGCTCCCGGAGCCAGCTGTTCACCTGCCACAGGTAGCCCAGCAGCTGGGGGCCCGCCATCAGCTGGCCGAACCAGGGGGTATCCGCGGGGTTCAATTCGCTCTGCGCCAGCGCCTTCAGCTTTTTCCGGTCGATCAGGCCGAAGATCGGCGCGTCGGCATCCTCGACCAGCCTCAGCGCCATGCCGCGCGCGATGCCGCTGAATTCCGGGCTGCACGTCTTGGGATAGGGGCTCTTGGTGCGGCGAAGCAGCTTGTCGGGCAACAGGTCGGCCACCGCCTCCCGGAACAGGCCCTTCTCCTGCCCGCCCATGAACTTCATCTCCCAGGGAACGTTGTACACGTATTGCACCAGCCGGTCGTCGCACAGCGGCGTCAGCACCTCCAGTCCCGCGCCGTCGCACATCCGCTGGGCCCTTTCCTGCAAATTCGGCATGAAGAATTCAAAGCACAGCCTTTGCAGCGTCCGAAGCCTGCGCTCGTCCGGGGCATACTCCCCGCCAGGATCGGCCATGGCCCTTTGCGCGGCGAACACGTCCGATACGTATTCCCGCAGCTTCAGCGCCTGACGCAGCTGCGGCAGCAGCAGGCTCTCCCGCAGCGCCAGCGAGCCCGACCAGGGAAAATCCTCCAGCGGTCCCGAGGCCTTGAACCATGGATAGCCGCCGAACACCTCGTCGCCGCACTCGCCGGAGACCACGCTTCCGTCAAAGCGGACGATCTGCTCCGCAAACAGCATCAACGAGGTATCGATGTCCGCCATGCCGGGAAACCCCCGGAGGGACACGGCCCGGTCCAGCCCCGCGGCCAGCTCCCGCTGGGTCAGCGTCGCTGTGCGGTGCTGGGTGCCGAAGGCCCGCACCGCCTGTACCACATAGGGCGCGTCCATCTCCGGCCGGAAGGCGTTGGCCCGGAAATCCCGGGCGTTGTCCTGGTAGTCCACGGAAAAGCTGCGCAGGGGCGAAACGCGGTCCTCCAGCAGCGCGGTCAGCGCCGTGGAATCCAGCCCGCCGGAGAGCATCACCGCGGGCTTCAGCGCCGCGATGTCGTCCACGCACTGCTCCAGCAGCTCCCGGGTGTGGCGAACGGTGGACGGGGCATCCTCCCCGTGGTCCGCATCCTCGATGCGCCAGTACCGGCGAAGGGTCAGGCCATCCCCGCGAACCACCAGCGCGCAGCCCGGCTCAAGGGAGAGTACGTGCCGGTACGGCGTCCGCCCCGGCGTCCGGGCAGGTCCGAGGCCAAACAGCTCCCGCAGACCGTCCAGGTCCATCGACGGCTCCACGCGGGCGGTTTTCAGCAGTACGTCCGGATGGTCGGCGAAGGCCAGGCTGTCCCCCTGCCGCGCGTAGAACACCGGCTTCTCCCCCATCCGGTCCCGGCTCAGCACCAGAATATCGTTCCCGGTGTCCATCACGCAGGCCACCACCGGCCCTTCGAGGCGGGACGGGAAGTCCTCGCCCCAGCGCTGGTAGGCGCGCAGCACGAGATCCGCGTCGCCCGCATCCCCGTCGCAGCCCAGCGCCGACGCCAGCGCCTTCCCGTTGCGCAGGCGTCCCCAGGCCAGGGCAAGCAGCCTGCCCCGGGAGAACGCGCCTCCGGCACAGAGCATCATCCTGCCCACGGTGATGCAGGGCGCGTCGAATATGCCGCTGTTCGACCGAGAATAATCCGAATGGTAAACGCCAAAATAGTTCATTCCACCACTCCTTCCCACGACCTGGGTCATTTTATGGCGAAGGATGGCGCGGCATGACGCGGCGATATAAAACACGCCCTAAACACATCTGTGGTATGATACTGTCAGCAAGGGATGGGAGAGACGAAAATGGAAAACAATGCGACGGGAAAGCGCCTGAACAAGTACATCGCGGACAGCGGCTACTGTTCGCGGCGGGAGGCGGACCGGCTGATCCAGGAAGGGCGCGTGCGCCTGGACGGGCGCGTGGGCGCGCTGGGCGACCGGGTGCAGCCGGGCATGGCCGTGACGGTGGACGGCAAGCCCCTCGCCGGCGAGGGTGAGAAGGTCTACATCCTGCTGAACAAACCCAGGGGCATCGTCTGCACCGCCGACCCCAGGGAGCCGATGAACGTGGTGGACTATCTTGGCTACCCGAAGCGCGTCTTCCCGGTAGGACGGCTGGACAAGGACAGCGAGGGACTGCTGCTGTTGACCAGCGACGGTGAGATCGTGAACCGCATCCTCCGCGCCGTCGGCGGCCACGAGAAGGAATACGAGGTGCAGATCGACCGCCCGGTGACGCCGGAATTCGTCAGGCGCATGTCCGAAGGCGTGCCGATACTGGACACCGTCACCCTGCCCTGCCGTGTGCGTCGCACCGGCGAGCGCAGCTTCAACATCGTGCTGGTACAGGGCCTGAACCGGCAGATCCGTCGCATGTGCGAGGCCCTGGGGACGAACGTCACCCACCTGCGCCGCATACGCATCATGAACCTGCGGCTGGGCAGGCTCCAGCCGGGCCAGTGGCGGGAGCTGACGCAAGCCGAGCTGGCGGGGCTGATGGAAGGGCTGTAGACGGCAAAAGATCCTTCGCCGCGCCCGGGATGACAGGTTAACGTTTCGTTGTCATCCTGAGCGCCGCGAAGGATCTTGTTATTCAGCGGCAGTGTTATACCGAAATACCGACGCGGGCGCCGCCGCTACAATTGCGGTCGTCCGGCCTTACTCGTACAGCGGGAAGCGCTTGCACAGGGCGTCCACGCGCTCGAGGATTTCGCCCTTCTTCGCGTCGAAGTCGTTCGCAGCCAGGGCCAGCAGCTCGCCGACCTCCGCGGATTCGGCCTTCTTGAAGCCCCTGGCGGTAATGGCGGGGGTGCCCACCCGGATGCCGGAGGTCTCGCTGGCACTGCGGGGATCGCCGGGGATCTTGTTCTTGTTCACGGTGATGTGCACGGTATCCAGGCGCTCCTCCAGCTCCCGGCCGCTGATGTCGGCTTCCTTCAGGTCGATCAGCATCAGGTGGTTGTCTGTGCCGCCGGTGACCAGCTTCACGCCCTTGTTCATCAGGGTGTTCGCCATGGTCCTGGCGTTGACGATGATCTGGCGCTGGTACTCCTTGAACTCGGGCTTCAACGCCTCGCCCAGCACCACGGCCTTGGCGGCGATGACGTGCATCAGCGGGCCGCCCTGGGTGCCGGGGAATATGGCGCTGTTGATCTTCTTGGCGATATCCGCACCATTGGTGAGGATCATGCCGCCACGGGGGCCGCGCAGGGTCTTGTGGTTGGTGGTGGTCACCACGTCGGCATAGGGGAACGGGCTGGGATGCTCGCCCGCGGCGACCAGGCCGGCGATGTGGGCGATGTCCACCATGAAGTAGGCCCCGACCTCTTTGGCGATCTGGCCGAACTTCTTGAAATCGATGGCACGGGGATAGGCGGAAGCGCCGGCGATGATCATCTTCGGGCGGTGCTGAAGGGCCAGGTCGCGCACCTGGTCGTAATCGATCAGGCCGGTGACCGGGTCGCAGCCGTAGGCGACGCTGTTGTAGATCTTGCCGGAGAAGCTGGCCTTTGCGCCGTGGGTCAGGTGGCCGCCGCAGCTCAGGTCCATGCCCATCACGGTGTCGCCCGGCTTGCACAGCGCGAGATATACCGCCGAATTGGCCTGGGAGCCGCTGTGGGGCTGCACGTTGGCATACTGAACGCCGAACAGCTGCTTGGCGCGCTCGATGCACACGTTCTCAACCTCGTCCACGTATTCGCAGCCGCCGTAATAGCGATGTCCCGGATAGCCTTCGGCGTACTTGTTGGTCAACACCGATCCCATCGCGGCCATGACCGGCTCTGTCACGATGTTCTCCGACGCGATCAGCTCCAGGTTGCGGCGCTGGCGCTCCAGCTCCTTCAACATGATGCCGCCGATCTCCGGGTCATACCTGCGAATGAATTCCATGCTCTCCTGTACCATTTTCCCTGCCTCCATGTCATAAAAAATCCGACCGGTTCAGACAACCGGCCGCACTGCATCCCCCATGACGCGCATGGGAAGAAAACATGCTCTGTCCTTTTGCCTGAGAGATTCACCTTGCGCGACCGCGCTTGGCTTTCACCTTCGGCCCCCGCATCGCGGGCGTCTCCAGAGTGCCGTCCGCTCACAGTCCTCATTCCCCGGGGAACGCCTGAGAGTGTCTCTCCTTCGGCGGGACCATGTCCGCTCTCCTGCAAGCATCAAACGGCTTCTATTCATTTGAATGTATTATAGCATTCCCTGGCACATACGTCAATGAAGATCAGGTAAAACAGGGGCGGCGCGCTTGCGGGGCTTTCGGAAATCATGTATTATAGAAACAGGGCAACAACAAAAGAAGAAGGGAAACGACGACATGGCCAAGCTCTATTTCCGATACGGCGCAATGGGTTCCTCCAAGACCGCCAACGCCATCATGGTGCAATACAACTACCAGGAGCGGGGGCAGAACGCCCTGATGCTCAAGCCCCGGCTGGACAACCGGGACGGCGACCGCACGGTGGGCTCGCGCTCGGGCCTGAACGCCCCATGCCGCTACGTGGAGGAGCTGGACGGCATCGACCTGGGCAATTACGACTGCCTGATCGTGGACGAGGCCCAGTTCCTGACCAAGGGGCAGGTGCAGCGGTTGGTGGACATCGTGGACGGCATGGGCATCCCCGTCATCTGCTACGGCCTGCGGGCCGATTTCCAGGGCAACCTGTTCGAGGGCAGCCACTGGCTGATGGCCTGGGCCGATTCCATCGAGGAGATCAAGACCGTCTGCTGGTGCGGCCGCAAGGCCATCATGAACGCGCGGGTGGCGGACGGCAAGGTGGTGAAGTCCGGCGAGCAGATCGTTCTGGGCGGCAACGAGAGCTACGTGGCGCTGTGCCGCAGGCACTGGGCCCTGGGCGAGCTGGCCCCGATGGAGATCCGCCGCATCTCCGCCGGCAAGGAGGCCTATCTGCCCCTGCTGCTGGAGGCCGACCCCAGCCGGAAGATGATCGAAGGGTACCTGGACGCGGGTGAGCTGTACGCGCTGATGGTGAACGGGCAGACCTGCGCCGCAGCCGTGGTCATGGCGCGGGCGGACGGCGAGTGGGAGATCAAAAACCTGGCCGTCGCCCCCGACATGCGGGGCAAGGGCTACGGCGCGCGACTGCTGCGGCACCTGTTCAAGGTACTCTCCGCACGGTGCGACTGGCTCTATGTGGGCACCAGCGAGGGCAATGTATCGTTCTACGAGCGCTTCGGGTTTGAAAAGTGCGGCGTGATCGAAGGCTTCTTCGCGGAACACTACCCCGAGCCGATCGTGGAAAACGGCAAGGTCGCCAGGGATATGACCATGCTGGCGAAAAAGCTGTAAGCCTGTGGTCAACGCAGGGGCGCCGACGCGGCGCCCGCCCGGGTACGGAACGTTTCGCTGTATCCGGCGGG
>JAZSAA010000299.1:0-4583 GCA_045601625.1 Clostridia bacterium
AGCAGCTATTCTTGTTCCCTGTTCCCTCGTCTCCCCCGATATATCAGAATTTCATCACCGCTTCCGCGCACCTGATTCCGTCCACGGCGGCGGACATGATGCCGCCGGCGTAGCCGGCGCCCTCGCCGCAGGGGTAGAGGCCGGCCAGGTTGGAGGCGCAGTTCCCGTCGCGCTCGATGCGCACGGGGGAAGACGAGCGGGTCTCCACGCCGGTGAGCACGGCGTCGGGATGGGCGAAGCCCTTCAGCTTGCGGTCCAGCAGCGGCAACGCCTCGCGCATGGCCTCGGTCACGAAGTCCGGCAGGCAGCCGTCGAGGCTTCCCCACTTCACGCCGGGGCGGTAGCTGGGCGTCACCCCGCCGGGGCCTTCGCTGGGCCGCCCCGCCAGGAAGTCCCCCACCCGCTGGGCCGGGGCGCGGTAGTCCCCGCCGCCGGCCTCGAACGCCGCCCGCTCCCATTTCTGCTGGAAGCGCACCCCGGCCAGCGGGTCGTCGCCGCCGAAATCCTCGGGCAACACGTTCACCAGCAGGGCGCTGTTGGCGTTCTCGCCGTCCCGGGCGTACAGGCTCATGCCGTTGACCACCACGCCCCCGGCCTCGCTGGCGGCGGCCACCACCTGCCCGCCGGGGCACATGCAGAACGTGTAGGCCGATCGCCCGCCGGGGAGGTGGACGGCCAGCTTGTAATCCGCCGCCCCCAGGGCCGGGTGTCCTGCCGCGGGGCCGTACTGGGCCCGGTTGATCCAGGCCTGCCGGTGCTCGACCCGCGCGCCGATGGCGAAGGGCTTGCGGGACATGGCCACGCCGGTCTCGGTCAGCATCTCAAAGGTATCCCGGGCGCTGTGGCCCACGGCCAGGATCACGGCGTCGGCCCGCAACGTACAGACTCCCTCCGGGCCTTCCAGGACCGCGCCCGTCACCATGCCGTCCTCGATTTCAAGGCCAGTCAGCCGGGTCTCGAAGCGCACGTCGCCGCCCAGGGCGATGATCTCCTCCCGGAGGTTTTTCACCATCGCCTTCAGGTGGTCGGTGCCCACATGGGGTTTGGCCTGCCACAGGATCGACTCCGGCGCGCCGGCCCGGTGCATCTCCTCCAGCACCCGGCGGCAGCGGGGGTCCTTGATGCCGCTGTTCAGCTTGCCGTCGGAAAAGGTGCCCGCGCCGCCCTCGCCGAACTGCACATTGCTGTCAGGGTTGAAGGGACCGCCGTTCCAGAACGCGGCCACGTCCTCCTCCCGCCGGTCGACGGGCCCGCCCCGCTCCACCACCACGGGCTTCATGCCCGCCCGTGCCAGCGTCAGCGCCGCGAACAGCCCCGCCGGGCCCATGCCCACGACCAGGCAGCGCCTGGAGGCAATCGCCGCCGCGCGTCCTGTCGCCGATTCCTCGCGAGGCTGAGGGGCATCCGTAGTCCCGGAAGCCTCCCCCTTCAGGGGAAGGCGGCCCGCCGCAGGCGGGACGAAAGAGGTCGCGTCCTCTGCCAGAACCGCCGCGTTTCTCGGCAGGCGCACGGGGCGGGCGGTCTCCACGTCCAGGGTCAGGGTGAAGTGGACGTCGCCCTTGTCCCGGGCGTCCACCGATTTGCGGACCAGCTTCGCCGAGAGGATGTCCCCCGGCTTTACCCGGAGGGCGCGGCCCGCCAGCTGCTCGGGGGGAACCTGGTAGTCGTCCAGCTTTTGCCGGAGCTGGGAGATGCGTATCTTCATAATGCGATTCCTTGTTGTTTTTTTCGACGGGTTGCCGCCGTTACGGGGAATTGTGGCGGCGCAGGCGCCGCCGCTACAGGGATGACGGCGGCGGGTTGCCGCCGGTGCGATCAGCGACCGTCGAGCCGGTCCCCGATCCCCCCCGCCGCGATCAGCGCGCTGCTCCAGGCCCATTGCAGGTTGAAGCCGCCGCACTCGCCGTCCACGTCCAGCACCTCGCCGGCGGCGAACAGCCCCTCCACACCCAGGGAGGCCATGCAGCGAACGTCAAAGCCGTTCAGGCTCGCGCCGCCACCGGTCACCTGGGCCTGGTCATAGCCCTGGGTGCCGGTGACGGGCAGCGTCCAGCCCGAAAGCAATCCGGCCAGCGTGTCGAGCTGTCGCCCGGTCAGCGTTCCCGCCGTCGCGCTCAGGCTCAGCCCCGCGGCCTTCACCAGGGTCTGGCCCAGCCGCTTGGGCACGACGCCGTTCAGGAAGTCGTCCAGGCTCCGCTTCGGCAGATCCTTCGCCCGCCTGTGCAGCAGCGCCGCCGCGTCCATGCCCGGCGTGAAATCCAGCCGGACGGCGCAGCCCTTGCCGGCAGACAGGGCCACGTTGACCGGATGGGCCAGCTGCATGGCGGCGATGCCGGACACGCCGGACTCGGCAAACAGCACCTCGCCATGCTCGCTCCTGACGGTCTCGCCCCCGCAGAGCAGAGCGACCTCGGCCTCAGCCCGGATGCCCTTCAGCCCGCGCACCGGCTCGGGCGGCGTGATCAGCGCGGCGATGGCCGGGAAGCGTGGCGCGATGGCATGGCCCAGGCCCTCCAGCAGCCGGTAGCCGTCGCCGCAGCCTCCCAGCTTCGGCGCGGCCAGCCCTCCGGTGCACACCAGCGCACAGCGGGCGCGCACGCGGCCGCCGTCCTCGGAGACGGCTTCAAACCCGTCCCCCGTCGGGGTCAGCGCAATCACCCGGAAGCCGGTGCGGGTCTCGACCCCCGCCTCTTCACAGCCCAGGCGCAGGGCGTCCACCACCGACGCCGCCTGCCGGCTCATGGGATAGACCCGGCCCGCCTCGTCCGACACGCAGGGGATGCCCAGCGTCTCAAAAAAGGCCACGACCTTCTTTGGAGGCCAGGAGCGCAGCGCCGTGCGCACGGCCTTCCTGCCGCTGTAATAGTTGTCCGCCCCTGCCTTCAGGTTCGTCAGGTTGCAGCGGCCGTTGCCGGTGCTCAGCAGCTTGCGGCCCACCCGGTCCTGCTTCTCCAGCAAAGTGACGCGCCGTCCCCCCCGGGCCAGCGCGACCGCGGCGATCAGCCCCGAGGCCCCGCCGCCAATGATCATCGCGTCATAGATGTTGTGCATGTGTTTGCTCCTGTAAGGGGGGAAATTCTGATTTATCGAG
The DNA here is from genome assembly GCA_045601625.1 of Clostridia bacterium. Lineage (GTDB taxonomy): Bacteria > Bacillota > Clostridia > Christensenellales > Aristaeellaceae > UBA2862. The sequence continues at coordinate 3,092 of JAZSAA010000299.1, forward strand.
CTGATGCTCGATAAATCAGAATTTGAGTATTTAGTATTTAGTGGTTAGTGTTTAGTGGCGGTGCAAATCCCTACGGGATTTGTTTGATTATAAGGAAATGATAGAGGCTTCAACGTTTCTTGATCCCTTGAATCAAAAGAAATCCGTTAGGATTTCCTCCTCCACTAACCACTAAATACTAAATACTAACCACTGAAATTCTGATTTGTCGCCCCGCGACAAATCAGAATTTCCCTTCCGTCAATTCCCCCACCAGCGTCTCCCCGCCCAGCACGGCCAGGGCGTGGAGGGCCCTTGACGCGGCGGTGTACAGGCGGCGGCGCTCGTCCTGGGTCAGCTCGACCTCGGGCCAGGCGACGATGACGGCGTCGGACTCCATGCCCTTGGTCAGGTGGTAGCAGGCCACCACGTTGTCCCCGGCCTCGTAGTTCAGGTCGGCCTCGCCGCCGTCCAGGCGGTAGACGCGGTCCAGCTTCGTGGACAGGGAATCCGACTGGGACTGGCTGCGGGTGATGACCGCGATGGACTTATGTCCCTCGGCGCGGAAGGCGTCGATGGTGTCCTTCAGCAGCTTCTCGGAATACCGGGCCACCAGGGGCGTCGTCCCCTCCCGGCCGAAGGGCTCCAGCGCCTCGCCCTCGGGCAGGATGCGGTTGCACAGCTGCGCGATGGGCTTTGTGGATCGGTAGCAGCGGGTCAGCGGAAACACCGGCGCATCGGCCATCCCGAAGCAGGCCCCCCAGCGAGCGGGATCGCAGGGCTCCATGCCGGGGGTCGTGCGCTGCTTGGGGTCGCCCAGCAGCGTCACCCGGGCGTTGGGATAATAACAGCCCAGCATGGCCAGGGCCGTGTCGGAATAGTCCTGGCACTCGTCCACCAGCAAGTGGTAGATCTGCTTGTCCGGCGCGGCAAAGCCCAGCTTCGCCAGCAGGTAGGCCTCGGCCACTGCATCCTCCCACCAGGTCAGCCCGGCGGCGCGGTTGTCGTACAGCGCGTCCAGCAGCGGCTTCGGCGCGGCGCGCATCGCCCAGCGCAGCAGGTCATAGCCGCCGGGCTCCAGCATCTGGCGCAGCTGGGCGCGCACCGGCTGCAGTCGCTGGGCCACGGCGATGTTGCTCATCTGCCGCAGCTCCCGCTGGTTGTACTTGCCGGAATAGCTCTTCTCGTACTGCCGGTACAGCCGCTCCTCCCAGCCTTCCAGCCGGGTCTGCAGCGTGGCGGCCATCCGCTGCAGCTTCTGGGCGGGCGAGAGCAGGTACAGCTCATTGCGATACATGCGGGTCAGCTCCTCCCGGCGGATCAGCACCTGCCTGTCCAGGCGCACGTCCCGGAAGGCGGGGCCGTAGGCGGCGAAGCCCTGGGCGTAGCGCTCCAGCAGCCCCAGGAATTCCGCCCCGCCCTTGTAGCCCACGGACTGGCGGCGCAGCGCCCCAGCTTCATCCAGGAGCGCCTCCAGCTGGCGGGTGGGCTTTTCCACCTTGCGGCCCAGTAT
>JAZSAA010000300.1:0-3451 GCA_045601625.1 Clostridia bacterium
CCTTGATGCCGTCCACGCCCATCTCCCGCTTCATGCGGTTCACCAGGTACTTGATCTGGCCGATGTAGCCATACACGATGCCCGCCTGCATGTTGGCCACGGTGTTGCGGCCGATGACGCTCTCGGGCTTCACCAGCTCGAACCGGGGCAGCTTGGCGGTGCGCTCGGTCAGGGGGTCGGCGGCCAGCTTCAGGCCGGGGCAGATCGCGCCGCCCAGGAACTCGCCCTTCGCGGAGATCGCGCCAAAGGAGGTGGCGGTGCCGAAGTCGATGGTGATGCAGGGCCCGCCGTACAGCTCGTAGGCCGCCACGGCATTGGCGATGCGGTCGCTGCCCAGCTCCCGGGGGTTTTCGTACTTGATGTTGATGCCGGTCTTGACGCCGGGCTCGATCTTCATCGGCTCCATTCCGAAGTAGCTGCGGCACATGTGCTCGATAGTGAAGTTGATCTGGGGCACCACTGAGGACATCATGATGCCCTCCACCTGCCCCCGGTCGATGCCATAGTGGTTCAGCAGGTTCATCATCGCCATGCCGTACTCGTCGGAGGTGCGGTTGCGGTTGGTGGACAGCCGCCAGTATTCCTTCATCTCCATGCCGTCGAACAGGGCCGTCTTCATGTTGGTGTTGCCGATGTCCAGCGTCAGTATCATGGTTCCACTCCTATCTGTCACGTAAAAACATGGGCTGTCTCAAAACGACGCAGTCGTGAATAGACGAGGATGCAGCGGCGGCGCCTGCGCCGTCACGATGGCGGCCCGGAGGCCGCCGCTGCACTCGCACACACTCCAGGGCACGTTTGAGACAGCCACGATCTGTTATTTCCGCCGGAAGAACCCGGCCTTCTCCAAAGCCGAGCCCACCGCGCCGGTGAGCACCGTGGAGACCAGCATCTCCACCAGGCCGTTGACGCCCACGGCGGCCACGATGTAGGTCAGCATGCCCCGCCCCGCCATGGAATTCTGCATGTACTCGGTACCGCCGAACAGCCAGACCAGCGAGGTCATGAACAGCAGCGTGTTCAGGAACGCCGCGAAGAAGCCGGTAATGGCGCAGGCTGCGTAGACGTTGGTCCTGGGCCTGAGGAAGCGGTAGATATAGCCCAGCAGCAGCCCGTCGATCAGTCGCGGGAAGAACCGCTGCACGAAGGCCAGGAAGGGGTTGACGGCCGCCAGGGCCGCGCCCATGCCGGAAAAGCCGCAGATGCCGAAGCACTGCAAAAAGCTGATCAGGCCGAAGGCCCCGCCGATGATCGCGCCGCCCAGGGGCCCGATGGCAATGGCGGCGATGGCCACGGGGATCATGTTGAAGGTGATGGACAGGCCGGCGGGCTGGGGGATGTTCACGTAGGCCAGCACGATCAGCACCGCCACCAGCAGCGCCAGGAGCACAAATTCACGGGTTGACAGCTTCTTCATCTTTCATTCCTCCGTTCGAGTTCGCTTGGGATACCCTACAGATTGGTTTTACCCGGGTCGGCGTGTCCGGCTCCGAAGCGGATGCCGGCAAAGGGGTCGACCCTCTTCATTATAACATATTTGCCGCCGGTTACACGCCCCGCAGTGTTAAAAAACGCTGAGTCCTCCAATTCCACCCGGCCGCCGCCCCTGCGGAGGGGAGACGGTCGGGTTATGTCAAAATCCGACAGATCCCGGTCAATTTTGAAAATGTGCTTGTCACGGGATGAAGCTTATGCTATAATGTATTTGGTTGAGTAACGCCCAACAAACACAAGGAGGTTTGAACACATGAAGAAGATGCTTGCAGTGCTGCTGGCCCTGATGCTGGCGTTTTCCTGCACCCTGGCCATGGCCGAAGCGCCCGCCGCGCCCGCGACCCAGCCCTTCCCCGGCCTGACCATCGAATCCGAATACGACGTGGACCGCGCCGCCCTCACCAACCTGTTGACCCAGATTGGCCTGGACGAGAATATGGTGAAGATCATCGATACCGTCGCCGCGATCATCGACCAGGCCGGCGAAAAGGTCGTCATCTGCAACGAGGGCGTCCAGGCCGACGTGCTTCTGAAGGGCCAGTCCCTGATGAACTTCGTGACCCTGATCGGCCAGAACGACCTGACCATCGGCAGCAACCTGGTTCCCAACTACGCCCTGAACGTCTCCTTTGAGGAGATCGGCGCGCTGGTGCTGAGCAAGGTCCAGGAGCAGTCCGATATCATCAACAACCTGGATATGCCCGCCATCCAGGAGGCCCTGACCAACCACATCAACGAATATGTCGAAACCTGCACCACCGCCATCATCCCCGGCGAGGTCCAGCAGGGCGATTTTGTGATGGATGGCGTCAGCTACAACGTCATGATGCCCATGAAGGTGGACATGCCCACCATCGTCGACGCCACCAACACCCTGATCTACAACCTGTCGACCGACGAGACCATCCAGACCGCGCTGGTCCAGCTGGCGCTGATGGGCGTTAACGTGAACTTTGAGGGAGTCGATGAAGGCTACACCATCATCGATCCCGCCCACCTGCCCGCCGTCGCCATCGAGGTCTACATGAACGTCAACGAAAAGGGCGAGCAGAGCGACCCCACCCAGGTGACCGTCTACGTGGTGCCCGCCGGCGAGACCTCTGCCGCCACCACCGTGATCACCAAGGTCAACGGCAATAACGTCACCGTGGACGCCCAGTTCACCTCCGGCAAGGATAAGATCAGTTTGCTCTACGCCATGGACCGCGATCCCCAGGATCCCTTCGGCGTGAACGCCCGAATGGATGCCTACCTGAACGATTTCTATGTGGGCGTTGCCGCCGTCACCGCATCCAACGAGGAGAGCATCACCGCCGACGCCTACCTGTACGTGCTGGATACCGAGAAGGCCATCGCCGAGGAGCACGGCGCCATCACCATGAACGGCGCGCTGACCGAGGGCGTTTCCGACAAGGCCACCGTGCTGACCCTGTCCGACCTGACCGGCGAGAACGCCGAGGACGCCATCGGCGGCCTGGGCATGGATCTGCTGTTAAACGGCTTGGGCGGCGTGCTCAGCACCGCGACCCAGCTGATGCCCGACGAGGTCAACACCATCGCCAGCCTGGTCACCAGCCTGATGGGCGGCGGCGACGCCACCCAGCCCGCGGCCTGACCGAAGCAGGGTTGAACAACGCGGAGCAGTTCAAACGAACTGCTCCGCGGTTTTTTACTAGAGGAAGTAGGCAAATTCTGATTTGTCGGGGAGACGGAACCCCTCCGCCGCTACGCGGCACCGTCCACGGGCTTGCCGGCCCCATCTCGCTGAAAACAGTCCACTGGACTGTTTTCCTGGCGCTCGATGCCCCTTTCAGGGGAGGCTTTTGGCTAACTTACCTGGGGTATCGGGGGCGGAGCGCCCCGATCTTTAAATCGTACGCGGCGGCGTGTACGCCGCGGGCGGGGCCTTTTTTGCGGCAGGGAGCCTGTCGACCAGAGCAAAAAAGGCTTCCTTGCA
>JAZSAA010000301.1:0-2734 GCA_045601625.1 Clostridia bacterium
GGCACCGAGGTCTACATGGACGAAAACAGCACCATGGAGATGGAGATGGCCCAGATCAAGGGCGTGGACGACACCGACCGCAAGACCATTGCGGAGCTGGCCGCCGGGGCGAAGCTGGTGGTGCGCGAGCGTCTGATGACCCACGGCAGCCAGCGGGCCCTGAGCGCCTATGACGTGCGGCTGAACGGGGCCGGGGCCAGCGCGGACGTGGTGTCCCGGTCCGTGGCGCGGGACGATTCCTACCAGCGCTTCGACGCGAAGATCGTCGGCAACGCCCCCTGCAACGGCCACACCGAGTGCGACTCCATCATCATGGACAACGGCCGCATACTGGCCGTGCCCGGCCTGGAGGCCAACGACGTGGACGCCGCCCTGGTGCACGAGGCCGCCATCGGCAAGATCGCCGGGGAGCAGCTGACCAAGCTGATGACCCTGGGCCTGACCGAGCAGGAGGCCGAGGAGCAGATCATCAACGGTTTTTTGAAGTAACCGAAAAGATCCTTCTCTTCCCTCAGGATGACAACGATTCGCAACCGCGTCATCCTGAGCGAAGCGAAGGATCTTTTGTTCACTGTTCCCTCACTTCCCCACCCGCATCCGCCGGCGGGTCACGGCGGCGGCGTATTCCCTCTTTTCCACGTCCGTTTTTGGGACGAAACTCGGCACCGGTTTGGGCTTGTCGTCCTCGTCCAGCGCCACATAGACTGCGTAGGCCCGGTTCACCCGTTCCCGACTGCCGTCCAGGCGCTCCACGTAGCTGTCCACCCGCACCTCCATCGACGTGCGGCCGGTCCAGACCACCTCGGCCTCCTGCACCACGGTGTCGTTCAGGTAGGCCGGCGCGAGGAAGCTGAGGTTGTCGATGCAGGCGGTGGTCACGGCGCTGTTGGCGTAGCGGCGCGCCGCCACCGCGCCGACGACGTCGATCCAGGCCATTATCTGTCCGCCGAACAGACGGGGAATCTTATAGCCGTTGCAGTGCTGGGGCAGCACGATCTGTACGCTGGTGGTCTTTTCCGGCATGGTCTTTCCCTCCGTTTCAGTTTCTGGCTACAACTATACACGATTTGAAGCGGTTTGTCCATAGGCATAAAAGCGCCGGGAGGCTGCTCTTTATCAGGGCAGCCCCCCGGCTTTACCGGCACCATGCCAAAAGGTTATTTGTTTCCCCTGCGGTCCTGGGGGAACGGCAGCGGCCGGATGACATCGTCCTTTGCTTTACGGTCCTTCGCCGGCTTCGGATTTTTATGGACGAGCCTGTCTTCCTGCCCATCCTTGTCCGAAAAGGGCGCAAAGCCCCTGCCGCCGGTAACGCCTTCCACCTCAGCCTCGCTGAGCTCTTTCCTGTTCTCGTTTTCTGCCATTGCGGTTATCTCCTTATTTGATTGATAGGTAAAGTATAGCACTTTGCTTTTGTACCTGACAAGTAAAAACGAGTCCCTCGCCTGTCCCCGGAGATTGACAACGGCGCGCGCTTTCCCTATAATTGGGGTATACCATGAACAAACGCGAGGTGACGCCCATGAGAAAGACCAAGATCATATGCACCATCGGCCCGGCCAGCGAATCGGAGACGGTGTTGACCGCCATGTGCAAGGCGGGCATGAACATCGCCCGCATCAATTTCTCCCACGGCACCCATCCCGAGCACAAGCAAAAAATCGACACCATCGTGCGGGTGCGGGAGCAGCTGAACCTGCCCATCGCCATCATGCTGGACACGAAGGGACCGGAATACCGCATCAAGACCTTTGCAAACGGCCCCGTCCAGCTGGTCGAGGGCGCGCCATTCACCCTGCGGGTGGACGACGTTCCCGGCGACGAAACCCAGGTTTCCGTCAACTACGCGGGCCTGGCCGACGACCTGAAGGTCGGCGACCGGGTGCTGGTGAACAACGGCCTGATCGCGCTGGACGTGCGCGAGATCGCCGGGCCGGAGATCCGTTGCGTGGTGGTCGCAGGCGGCGAGCTTTCCAACCGCAAGAGCATGAGCTTTCCGGGCAAGGTGCTCAACCAGATCTACCTCTCCGAGCAGGACAAGGCCGACCTGCTGTTCGGCATCGAAAACGGCGTGGACTACGTGGCCTGCTCCTTCGTGTCCCGCAAGCAGGACCTGATCGACGTGCGCGCCTTCCTGGACGCCAACGGCGGCAGCCACATCAGCCTGATCGCCAAGCTGGAGAACCAGTCGGGCATCGACAACGTGGAGGAGATCTGCGAGGCCTGCGAGGGCATCATGATCGGCCGCGGCGACATGGGCGTGGAGATTCCCTACGAGCAGCTGCCCGCCGTGCAGAAGAAGCTGATCACCAAGTGCCGGCTGATCGGCAAGCGGGTGATCACCGCCACCGAGATGCTGGAATCGATGATCCACAACCCCCGCCCCACCCGGGCCGAGATCTCCGACGTGGCCAACGCCGTGTACGACGGCACCAGCGCCGTGATGCTCTCCGGCGAGACCGCCGCGGGCAGGCATCCGGTGGAACCGGTGGCCGTGATGGCGAAGATCGCCGAGGCCACCGAGGGCGAGATCGACTATGCCCAGCGCTTCCACGACAACCAGTTCGTCACCCACTCCACCGTGGACGCCATCAGCCACGCCGTGTGCGCCATGGCCATCGACGTCAATGCCAAGTGCATCGTGGTCAACTCCATCTCCGGCCGCACAGCCCGCATGGTCAGCCGTTTCCGCTGTCCGGCGGACATCATCGGCACCACCACCAACGAGCGCGCC
>JAZSAA010000302.1:0-4823 GCA_045601625.1 Clostridia bacterium
CTCGTCGATCAGCCGCAGCATGATGTCCACGATCTGCGGGTCGAACTGGGTGCCCCGGCCGTTCTTCATCTCGTTGAGCACGTAGCCGAAGTCCATCTGCTTGCGGTAGACGCGGTTGGCGGTCATGGCGTCGAAGGCGTCCGCCACGCCGATAATGCGTCCGTACAGCGGAATCTCCTCGCCCTTCAGCCCGTCGGGATAGCCCCGGCCGTCGTAGCGCTCGTGGTGGTAGCGCGCGCCCTCCACCACGTTCTCGATCAGCGTGAAGTCCTTCAGGATCTCCGAGCCGCGGGTGACGTGGGACTTCATCACCGCGTACTCGTCGTCGTCCAGGCGGGCAGGCTTGTTGAGGATGCGGTCCGGTATGCCGATCTTGCCGATGTCGTGCATCAGCGCGGCCCGGCGCAGGTTCTCGCATTCCTTCTCGCTGAAGCCCAGCTCCTTGGCGATGAGCACCGAATACTGGGACACCCGCTGGGAGTGCTGGCTGGTGCGCTCGTCCTTGGCGTCCACGGCCTTGGCGATGGCGATGATGGTCTCGTTGCCCATCTGGATCTGCTGCTGCATCAGGGCCATCTCGTGGGCCTGTCGCTCCAGCGCAACCTGCATGCGCCTGCGCATGCTGTACCAGGTGGCCCAGATGACCACCAGCATCGGCACCACCACGATGTAGACCACGAACCAGGGGTTGTCGTAGATCTCCCGGGCCTTGATCAGCTTGTAGTCCCGCTCGCCCAGGATGTTGCCCTGGTTGTTGTCGAACACCGCCAGGTGGAAGGTATAGGCGCCGGTGGCCAGGTTGGTATAGGTGATGGCGCCCAGCGCGCTCTGGGGCACGATGGTCCAGTCCTTGTCCAGGCCCTCCAGCCAGTAGCCCACATAGGGGTCCTGTATGGTGTAGTTGATGATCTCCGGCACCAGCTCCACCTTGTTCACGCCGCGGCCGATCTCGATGGTGCTGTGGCGGCCCACGGCCTTGACGGTGTTGTCCAGCTTCACGCTCTTGACCGACATGCGGTAGGCGTTGATGCCGGAGGTGTAGCGCACAGTATCGATGATGAAAACGCCGTTGTCGCAGGGCAGGAACAGGTCGCCGCCCGCGTCGCAGTAGTTCCAGGAGTTGGCGGTCAGGGCGCTGGTCAGGCCCCGGCGGGCGTCCAGCAGGTCATAGGTGATGGTCTCGCTGCCGGAGAGCAGCTCGTCCCGGTCCACCACGTAGATGCCCGCGCTGCTCATCACGAACAGGGTGTTGTCGTCCCGGGCCCAGATGTCGTAGTTGTTGTAGTAGGGGAAATTGTCCAGGCTGCGGATGGCCCCGTCGCCGTCCATGTAGCACAGGCCGTTGCTGGTGACGATGAACACGCCCGCGCCCTTGGGGTCGGGGATGGTGCGCAGTATGACCTCGGAGCTGAGCCCGTCCTTCCGGGTCAGCATGCGCTCCACCTCGCCGTCCACCAGCACGGCGATGCCGTCGCCGTCGGTGCCGGCCAGTATGCGGCCGTCAGGCAGCTCGGTCACGGTGAGGATCATCGAGTTGATCAGCCCGTCGGCGTAGCCGATGGTATCCACGATCCCGTGGTCGCGGATGAAGCTGATGCCGGTATCGCCGCCGGCCATGATGGTGCCGTCGGAGAGCTCCGAGACCACCCTGGCGCGGTTGCCGAAGCTGCCGCTGTCGCTGTTGTACAGGTGCTCGGTGCCGTCGGGCTCCACCTCCAGCAGGCCGCTGCCGTAGGTGCAGATCCACAGGTGGTCCGACGAATCCACCAGCAGGCAGCGAATGCGCACGCCGTCCAGCTTCTCCGTCAGGGCGTTGGTGACCTGGTTCTTGCAGGCCGCGTCCACCGCGTCCAGGCCCTTGTCGGTGCCGAACCAGTAGCTGTCCTGCCACCGCGCCACCGCGTTGACCACGCGGCTGGGCATGCCCACGGTGGCGTACACGTCCTTGAAGGCCGAGGGCGCCATGCGCAGCAGGCCCAGGCGGGACGAGGTGAACCACAGGTTGCCCTGGTAGTCGATGAGCATGTTGTCGATGGAGTTGTTGAAGTTGTTGGTGTTGACGGACTCGAACTCGTTGTCCCGGCTGATGTAGCCCACGCCGTTGTCGGCGGAGATGAACAGCTCGCCGTTGCCGACGTGGTACAGGTCGTTGATGTTCTTCAGGCCCTCGCAGGTGCGCACGGTCTTCTCGTCGAACCGGCCCTCCCCCACCTCGTACACGTAGATGTGGTTGGTGGAGGTGCCCACCAGCAGCACGCCGTCCTCGTCGAAGCAGACGCTGTTGAACAGCTCCTCGCCCTCGGGCAGCTGCAGCGAGGACTGGACCACGCCCTTCTGCATCAGGAACAGCCGGCCGTCGGAGGTGACCGCCGCCACGTGGCCGCTGCTGTCCGCGGCGATCTTGTCGGCGTAGTTCACCTCCCGCAGGGTGTTGACCCGCTTCAGGCCGTTCTTCAGCGTCAGGATCTGCATGCTGCCGGTGGTGCCCACGTAGTAGTAGCCGTCGGAGCTCTGTATGATCGAGCGCACCGAATTGGAGGGCAGCCCCCTGGCCTGGTCCACCACGTTGGAGATGCGCTCGTTGATGCAGATGGACAGGCCGTTGTCGTTGGTGCCAATCCACAGCCGGCCCTCCTCGTCCACGTAGAGGCAGTTCACGTTGCGCACCGATTCGTAGCCGTCCATCCAGGTGAATTCCCGGCCGTTATAGCGGTACAGGCCGGCGTAAGTGCCGATCCAGAGGATGCCGTCGTTGGTCTGGGCGATGTCGTTGGCCTCGCCGCAGGGCAGGCCGTTGTTGCTGTTGTAGATGGTTTGCACGTAATCGTTGTAGTCGATGGCCTCAGCCTCCTCCGCCCTCGCCACGGGGGCGGACAGGGCGACGCCGAGGAACAGGACCAGCACCAGCGCCGCCGCCAGCTTCTCCCCCGCGGCCCGCCTCCTGCGGGCCAGCCGCGCCAGGCGCACCGTGATGAAGAGCAGCACCAGCGTCAGCAGCTTGTCCAGGAATTCCACGTAAAACTGGCCCAGGATCCGGCAGGGCACCAGCGGCACGCCGCGCTCCCGCAGGAAGCCGATCACGCCGTCCCCCCACAGGTTGCCGGTGTTGCCGCCGTAGAAGACCATGTTCAGCGGCACGGAGATGAGCACCGAGGCAAAGGCCGCAAGCGCCGCCACCGTCATCGTGTCAAACATGTTGTCCAGCTTCCTGCGGCGGGCCGTGAAGCCCACGATCAGGCCCACGGCCACGCTGGTCAGCGCGTAGATATATGAAACGCCGTTCATCATGCCGTAGATGAGGTTGCTGGCCAGGCCCACGATCGCGCCGCACACCGGCCCGCCCACGTAGGCGCAGAGCACCGTGCCGTAGGCGTCCAGCCACAGGGGCAGGCTGTAGCCCTTGGCCAGCACCCTTCCCCCGTAGTTGATCAGTATGCAAAACGCGACAAACAGGCTGATCTGCCAGATCTTCCATCGCTTCATTGACCGCACCCCTCCCCGGGCGATACCGTTTCTCCGTGGCGGCGGGCTGCCGCTACAGGCCCAACGCCTCCGCGCGCCGGGCGGCATCTTCATACCACGCCATGTACTGGCCCGACGCCAGCACCTCGTCGATCACGCCGTTGACGAAGGCGATCAGCTCGCCCTCGCCCTTTCGGGCGGCGATGCGGTCGCCCTCGAACTGCGCCTCCAGCGTGAAATGTACCCCGGGCACCATCATCAGGCCGCAGCGGGGATTGGACTCGATATAGGCCGCGCCACTCTCCTTGTCCACCATGGCGGCGTCGATGCTGCCGTCCATCAGGGCGTTGTAGAGCGCCTGGACCGAGCTCATTCGCCGGAATTCGTGGTAATGGAACACGTTTTCATACATCTGCGCCTCCTGGAGCGAGCCGCTCTGGGCGGCGATGTCCCGCCCCACCAGGCTGGCCACGCCGGTGATGCGGCCGCTGTCGGCGGCGCGGATCATCAGGCCGCTGCCGGCGCGGCTGCCGGCGTAGTAATAACCCTTGGAGAAGGTCATCTGCGCCGCGCGGCCCGGCGTATAGGACAGGGCCGATATGGCCAGGTCGCAGTTCCTGTCGGTGACGGCGGTCAGGACCTCGGAAAAATCCATCGGCACGATTTCCAGCGCCACGCCCATGCGCTGGGCGATCAGCCGGGCCAGCTCCATGTCCGGGCCGACGTAGCTGTCCTGGCCGGAGAGGTCCGGGTCGATGAACTCCTGGGGCGGGAAGTAGGGCTCGGTGGCCACCCGCAGCACGCCCGCCTCGCGGATGTCGGCCAGAACGCCCGTGGCATCGGCGGGGATGCCCGCGGAGACGTCCATCGACTCGTCCACGAAGTTCCATTCGTTCTCCATGTAACGCGCGTCGCCGTCGTCCGCCTCCAGGCTCTCGGCCAGCGCCGGCGTCAGCGCCAGCAGCGCCGCCAGCGCCAGCGCCAGCAACGCCAGTCGCCCGATCCGACGATTATAAAGCATAAAACCAACTCCTCGCCTTTAAGGCCGGTTGTGGAATTCCCTATTACCCTGATATTATTATACCCCATGACCTGCCGGTGGTCAATATGGGGAGGAAATTTCTCATTTATCGAGCTGTACTCGATAAATCAGAATTTGAGTATTTAGTATTTAGTGGTTAGTATTTAGTGGTGGTGCAAATCCCTACGGGATTTGTTTGATTATATGGAAACGGCAGAGGATTCAACGTTTCTTGATCCCTTGAATCAAAAGAAATCCGTTAGGATTTCCTCCTCCACTAACCACTAAATGCTAAATACTAAATACTGAATTCTGATTTGTCGCCCCGCGACAAATCAGA
>JAZSAA010000303.1:0-2747 GCA_045601625.1 Clostridia bacterium
AGTCCATCGGCCCCGGCTGCGTGCACCTGGGCGTTGAAAACATCGACAAGGTCGGCGCCATCGGCATTCCCGGCTACGGCTGGCAGGCCCGCATCATCGACGAACAGGGCAACGACGTGCCCCAGGGCGAGGTGGGTGAGCTGGCCGTGAAGGGCCCCGGCGTGATGGCCTGCTATTACAAGGACCCCAAGGCCACCGCCGAGGTGCTCCACGGCGACTGGCTGTGGACCGGTGACATGGCCATGCGGGACGAGGAGGGCTTCATCTACCTGGTGGACCGCAAGAAGGACGTCATCATCACCGGCGGCGAGAACCTGTATCCGGTGCAGATCGAGGACTTCCTCCGCGCCCACAACGACATCAAGGACGTGGCCGTCATCGGCCTGCCGCACCCCCGCCTGGGCGAGATCGCCGCGGCCACCACCGAGCTGAAGCCCGGCGCCACCACCACCGAGGCCGACATCGAGAAGTTCTGCCAGGCGCTGCCCCGCTACAAGCGCCCCCGGAAGATCATCTTCGCCGACGTGCCCCGCAACCCCACCGGCAAGATCGAAAAGCCGAAGCTGCGCGAGATCTACGGCGCGAAGCAGCTGGTGGCCGAGCAGGTGGGACGGTAAATCAAAATTAACGGAGCCATTTCCCAAAAGACAAACATTGCGTTTATCACTGTGGTAAAATACTACCACAACGATATACTTTGAAAGGTATGATAACAATGAGCCAGAGAGTCCACAGGATCTACAATCCTGCCATGGAATGCATCAGCCGGGACGAGTTGACGGCCCTGCAGGGCCAGCGCCTCGCGGCCACCGTGAAGCGGGAGTATGAAAACGTGCCCATGTACCGGGCGCGGATGGACGCCGCCGGCGTCAAGCCCGAGGACATCCGCAGCCTGGAGGACCTGAAGTACCTGCCCTTCATGGAAAAGACCGACCTTCGGGACTACTATCCCTTCGGCCTGCTGGCTTCGCCGAAGAGCGAGATCGTGCGCATACAGGGCTCATCCGGCACCACCGGCAAGCCCATCGTGTCCGGCTACACCCGCAACGACATCGACGTCTGGAGCGAGATGATGGCCCGCACGCTGACCGCCGCCGGCGCGACCCGGGAGGACATCGTGCAGGTCACCTACGGGCTGGGCCTGTTCACCGGCGGCTTCGGCGCGTACCAGGGCGCGGACTGGCTGGGGGCGATGGTCATCCCCATGTCCAGCGGCAATACCCAGCGCCAGATCCTGATGATGAAGGACCTGGGCACCACGATGCTTTGCTGCACGCCCTCCTATGCCACCTACCTGGGCGAGACCATCCGTGAGATGGGCATCGATCCGGCGAAGGACCTGAAGCTGAAGGCGGGCTGCTTCGGCGCGGAGCCCTGGACGGAGGAGATGCGCCAGCGCATCGAGGAGCTGTTGTGCATCGACGCCTGCGACATCTACGGCCTGACCGAAATCTCCGGCCCCGGCGTGGCCTTCGAGTGCCTGGAGAAGAACGGCATGCACATCAACGAGGACCAGGTCATCGCCGAGATCATCAACCCCACCACCGGCGAACAGCTGCCCTACGGCATGCACGGCGAGCTGGTGTTTACCACCATCACCAAGACCGGCCAGCCGATGATCCGCTACCGCACCCACGACATCTGCACGCTGACCGCCGACAAGTGCGCCTGCGGCCGCACGCTGGCCCGGATGGGACGCATCGTGGGCCGCACCGACGATATGCTGGTCATCCGCGGCGTGAACGTGTTCCCCAGCCAGATCGAATCGGTGCTGGTGGGCGCGGACGGCGTGGCCCCGCACTACATGCTGGTGGTGGACCGCGTGAACTCCTCCGACACGCTGGAGGTGCAGGTGGAGATGACTGAGGACATGTTCGGCGACACCGTCTCCCACATCGAGAACGTGCGCAAGTACATCACCGACCAGATCAAGTCCGTGGTGGGCATCGCCTCCAGGGTGAAGCTGGTGGCCCCCAAGTCCATCCCGCGCAGCGAGGGCAAGGCCAAGCGCGTGATCGACAAGCGCAAACTGTAAGGAGGGTACAGCGATGTTTATCAAGCAGATTTCCGTATTCCTTGAGAATCACAACGGCGCGCTGCGGGAGATGACCGAGCTGCTGGGCAAGGGCGGCATCGACCTGCTGGCCCTCTCCGTGGCCGACACCCAGAACTTCGGCATCATCCGCATCATCGTCTCCAGCGAGCAGACCGACGCCGCGCTGCTGGCCCTGCGGGACAACGGCTACGTCGCCAAGATGAACCACGTCATCTGCGCCGAGGTGCCGGACCGCCCCCTGGGCCTGTGCGAGCTGCTTAGCGTGATCGAAAAGGCCGGGCTGTCCGTGGAGTACATGTATTCTTTCCTGCGCGCCTCCAAGGGCAGCGACGAGGCCCACATGATCCTGCGCCTCAGCGACGGCAAAAAGGCCGCCGAGCTGTTCCAGATGAAGAACGTCAGGACCCTGTCCCAGGAGGATGTGGACGCGCTGTAGGAATTCTGATTTGTCGCTGAGCCGACAAATCACAATTCAGTATTTAGTATTTAGCATTTAGTGGTTAGTGGAGGAGGAAATCCTTGCGGATTTCTTTTGATTCAAAGAATCGAGAAACGTTGAAACCTCTGCCGTTTCCCTTTAATCAAACAAATCCATCAGGGCTGGTGACTTGACCGAATTTCCAATTCGGCCAACCCAGTTGCGGCCGAAGGCCGAAACCGCGGATTTTCAAATTGATAATTTGAAAACCGC
>JAZSAA010000304.1:0-2021 GCA_045601625.1 Clostridia bacterium
GGGGAAGGCTTTTGGACGACGCAGCAGCTATTTCTAATCCCTAAGCGTCAGCTCGACAAATCAGAATTTGCCTACCTACATCCCCGCAATCCGGTCGTTCAGCGGGTTGATCTGGCCGTAGATGTCGGAATAGATGGCGTAGACCTTCTTATAGGCCTCCTGCCACTGGGGGTTGACCGGGTGGGTGGAGCGGGCGGAGACCATGCCCGCGGCGTCGCTGTAGCTGCTGAACAGCCCCACGCCCACGCCGGCGGCGATGGCCGCGCCCAGCGAGGTGGTCTCGCCGGGGGAGCGGTGCACCCGGGTGGTCAGGCCGAATATGGCGGCGATCATGTCGGGCCACAGGCCGCTGCGGGCCCCGCCGCCGGTCAGCATCAGCGAGCGCACCGGCGCGTCGCACTCGGCCATCACCTCGGCGCAGGCGTTCAGCGCGAAGGCGATGCCCTCGTAGACGGCCCGGGCGATGTGCCGCTGGTCGTGGTACAGCGAGAAGCCCATCAGGCAGCCCCGGGTGTTCGGGTCCCAGTAGGGGGTGCGCCAGCCCATCAGCGTGGGCAGGAACAGCACGCCCTCCGCGCCGGGGGCGATCTGCCGGGCCATGTTCTCCACGATGGAGATGTCGGCGGTCTGGCCCTGGCCGCCCAGCAGGTTCTTCAGGCCCCAGTCGAAGGCCGCCGCGCCGCACTGCACCGTGCCACAGACGTGGTAGTCCTCGCCGTCCATGTCCAGCCAGTTGAATATCCGGGCCTTTTCGTCCAGCAGCGGATGGTCCAGCAGCTGGGCAACCCAGGCGCTGGAGCCGATGTAGCAGTAGGCGCTGCCGGGCGCGCTGACGCCGGAGCCCCGGGTGGTGCAGGCCCCGTCGCCGCCGCCGATGGCCACCGGCGTGCCGGGCAGCAGCCCGCACCGCCGGTAGACGTCCCGGGTGATCTTGCCCCGCACGTCGTGGCCCTTCAGGATCGTGGGCATGCGGTCCACGTCCAGACCCAGCGCCTTCAGCAGGTCCCCGGCCCACTGGCGCTTGTTGATGTCCAGCGCGATGGTCAGCGAGGCGTCGGAGTAATCGGTGTAGCCCATGCGGCCGGTCAGGCTGCCGTACAGGTAGTCCTTGATGTTCATGAACCACCGGGCCCTGCGATAGACCTCGGACTCGTTGTCCTTCAGCCACAGGATCTTCGGCAGCGTGTAGTGGGTGTCGGCCCGGTTGCCGGTGAGGCGGTAGAAGTCCTCGAAGGGCACGACCTCCAGGAGGCGCTTCACCTGGGCCTCGGTGCGGCTGTCGGAGTGGATGATGTTGGGGTACAGCACCTTGCCCTGCCCATCCACGGGGATGCAGCCGTTCATCGTCCCCGACAGGCCCACGCAGGCGATGCGCTGGGGGTTCACCTGCAACAGCAGCTCCCGTATGCCGTCCAGCATGGCCTCCAGGATCACGTCCGGGTCCTGCTCGGCCCAGTTGGGGTGGGGGTACTGGGTGGGATAGCTCCGCCGCACCGCGGAGAGCGCGTCGCCCCTGGCGGTAAACAGCGTGCATTTGCAGCCGGTGGTGCCGGTGTCACAGGTCAATATCAGGTCCTTCTCCATGGGATCAGCGCCTCCTTTGTTTTGAATGTGGTTTGCCGTCGCCGCGCTGCAGCATCACCTGGCCCGCTGCCGCGCCCACCAGCGATGTGAACGCCGTCAGCAGCGCCGGACCCGCCGGCGGCGCGTAGCCCCAGACCAGCAGGTTGACCCCGTACAGGATCGGCGCGGGGGCCAGCCAGGCCAGGTAGTTGTTCAACCCCCGCCGCACCGCCTGGCAGGATGTGAGAAGCCCCGCCAACGGCGTCACCGCCCACAGCATCAGCGCCCGGGGCAAAGCCCCCGCGCCTTCCGACAGCGCGGCCAGCAGGCACACCGCCGCCATCTCAACCACCTGCAGGGCCAAAGCCCGAAGCCATCTGTGTTTCATGGGAATATTATACTCTTTAGGTTGGGGTTCAGTCAAATAAATTCTGATTTGTCGCGGGGCGACAAATCAG
>JAZSAA010000305.1:0-13168 GCA_045601625.1 Clostridia bacterium
ATTTGTTTGATTCAAAGGAAACGGCAGAGGTTTCAACGTTTTTCGGTCCTTTAATCAAAAGAAATCCGTTAGGATTTCCTCCTCCACTAACCACTAAATACTAAATACTAACCACTGAACTTGTGATTTGTCGCCCCCCGACAAATCAGAAGTTACGTATCCCAATCCTCCCATCCCCGATCACATCGATCTCCGTCTCGTAAAACGCGCACATGGCGCGCAGCATATGGTCAAGGTCGTGCACGCCGGCGGATTCGTTCGCGGCGTGCATGCTCAATTGCGCCAGGCCGATGTCCACCGAGAGCATGGAGGCGTGGGTGTTGGCGATGTTGCCCAGGGTAGAACCGCCGGGGATGTCCGAGCGATTGGCGAAGCGCTGCACAGGCACGCCGGCGGCCGCGCAGATCGACTCGAACACCGCCTGTGATACGCCATCGCTGGTGTATTTCTGGGCGGCGTTGAACTTGACCACAACACCGCCGTTCAGCGCCACGCGATGTCCCTCGTCGTACTTCTCCGGGTGGTTGGGATGGACGCCGTGGGCGTTGTCCGCGGAGAGCATCATGCTGCGGGCGAGTGCGGTTTCGATGGCCTGATCACCGTCGCCCAGCGCCCGGACGATTCGCCCCATCACCTCGGCGAGGAAGGTGGAGTCCGCGCCCTGGCGCGTGCCGCTGCCCACCTCCTCGTTGTCGAAGACGCAGGCCATGTCCACGTGGCGGGAGGGCTTCGCGTCCGCCAGCGCATGGATGGAGGCGAAGGCGCACTCCAGGTCATCCAGCCGGGGCGAGGCGATGAATTCCCCCGCGGCACCCCAGATGCGCGGCGCGTCCCGGTTTACCAGGTAAAGGTCGCAGCCCAACAGGTCTTCCCGCGTCACCTCCAGGTTCTCCGCGACCAGGGCCATGTAGTCCGTCCCGGCCGCGCCGTACACCGGCAGCATGTCCACCTGGGGGTTCAGCTTGACCCCGTCGTTGACATCGCGGTTGAAGTGTATCGGCAGGTTGGGAATGAGCGCCAGATCCCGATCCAGGCACACCAGCCTCGTCTCAATCCCCTCCGCGGTACGGACCACCGCACGCCCGGCGACGGTCAGGGGACGGTCGAACCAGGTCTGCATGATCGCCCCGCCGTACTTTTCCACGTTCAAGATCGCGTAGCCCTGGGCGTCCCTGTGGGCCGACGGTTTCAGTTTGAAGCAGGGCGAATCCGAGTGGCTGGCGACCAGCTGGAAGTGGTCGATTTGCCCTTCCGGAAGCCGGAAGGCGATGATCGAGGACTGGTTTCGGGTCACGTAATAGCTGCCGCCGGGCACGATCTTCCAGGGCTCGCACTCGTTCAGCGGGCAAAAGCCACGCTCCTCGAGTATATTCCCGAGATTCGCCACGGCATGGAACGCCGTCGGTGAGTGCCTGATAAAGTCCATCATTTCGTTGATCGTATTCATGTTTCCTCCTGTTTCTGTTGACACACCGCCGTCGCTGGGGCTATAATCACAATGACATCCTGTCACCCGGAGGTGTGTATGGCAAAGCCTTTATTGTTGACCTATAACCTGAAACCCGCTGTTGCCGCGGGGCTCGACAACCTGTGCAGAACTCTGGATTACCGCGTCCGGGCGGTTGAACCCGGGGAATACGCCCTGCCCATCGGGGCGCTGGCCGGCATCCCGGTGGCCGCGGCGAAGGCTCCGGAGGCCCCGCCGGGGCCGCCCTTCGACGACGAGATGCTGGTGATGTGCCACATGATGTCCAACGAACTGGACGCCCTTCTCAGGGCCATGCGCGACGCGGGCATGCCCAGGATCGCCCTGAAGGCGGTGCTGACACCGATAAACGTCCTCTGGAACTCCACAGACCTGCACAGCGAGCTCGCCCGCGAGCACAGCGAAATGCAGCGCCGCACCCGTTGAGAGGCGCGGCGCCTTTTCTTGCCCTTGGACTTATCCCAGGCTCTCCAGCCTGCGGATCTTGTAGCTCCTGGAGGTATACCATTTCACATTCATGATCATGCAGTGCACGGTGTTGGTGCCCGGCTCGATGCCGCCGTTTTCGATGATCATGATCTTCGTCTTTTCCGCGTTGGCGTAGTACAGGAACATCACCACATGGTTGCCGCCCTTACAGATCAGGTCGCCCGTGCGCAGGTTGTCATAGCTCTTGATCGTCTTGTAGGCGGAGGACTTGGCGATATCGCCGGTCCGGTCGTTGCTGTGGGAGCTGTTGGTGCCCCAGATGGCGGCGTCCACGAAGCAGGAGCAGTCGTTTCCGTAATAGTTCCTGCCGCTAAACTTCTTCTGGTTCAGGATGTAGTAGCCGTCGCCGCTGTCGTAGTAAATGCCCTCGTCCAGCAGCTTCGCCACGTTGTATTCCCTGTGGTCACCGGAGCCGGACATGTAGGGAACGCCGTAGTAGACCTTGCCGGTCTTGAAGTCCTTCGCGCCGCCCTCGGAATTCTCCTTCTTCCAGTAGAGCTGCTTGCTCTTGGTCATCCAGGGGAAGGCGTAGTCCTTGAAGGCGTTGTTGACGATGCGCTTGCGCTTGGAGGCGTCAGAGCTGGTGATCTTGCCGCTGGACTTCAGCGCGTCGATCTGGCTGATGGCACACGCGCGTATGGCGTCGATCTTCTTCAGGTTGCTGGAAATGCCGGAGGTGCCGGTGATGCGCTCGGGGATGGTCAGTACGACGTCCTCATTCCCCTCGACGCTCACCTTGAAGCTCAGCACGATGCTCGTGTTTCGCCTGGACTTGGCTGTGATCGTGGCGCTGCCCGCACCGATGGCGTACAACATGCCCGTATCGTCCACCACCGCGACATCTTCGTTGGAGGACTTCCACTCGAAGTTCGGGTTGGACTCGGACGGGGTGACCTTCCATTTCAGCTGGATGGACTCTCCGGCCTTCATGCTGGAGGGGGCGTTGGTCAGCTTCGCGCTTTCGGGATAGTACGGATCGTTTACCGTCACCTTCACCTTCGCCGTCAGGCCGTTCGAGGTGCTCACGGTCACCGTCGCTTCGCCACCGGAATAGGCGGTCAGCATGCCGTCTTCGGAGACAGAGGCCACGTTCGGCGCGGAAGAGGTGTATGTAATGTCCGTCCTGGCTTCGCTGGGAGTGATCTCCGGTATCAGCAGCACGGATTCCCCGACATCGAGGGGAACCGACGACGGCGAGACTGTCAGGGTATCGGGTGCAGGGAACACCGACACCGTCATCGATGCTGACGCGCTTCCATTGCTGGTGGTAACCGTTATGGTGGTCACACCCACGCCCTTGCCGGTGACCTCGCCGCTGCCGGAGACGGTGGCAACGCTGCTGTCCGCACTGGAATACTTCAGGGAGGAGGTCTTGCCGGTACTCATTTCGACCTTCAGCTGTCTGGTCTGCTTCACGCCGATCTCGGCGTAATCCTCCGCGAACTTGACCCATGTCGGCGCATCTTCGCCCTTTACGGTAACGCTGACGTGCGCCTTCTTTTTACCGGCAGTGATTGCGTTGATCGTGGTCTTGCCGCCGGAGACGCCCGTCACCTCGCCCGTGTAGGGATCGACTGATGCGATATCGGGGTCGCTGGATGAGAAGGTGACGATGGACTTGGTCCCCTTCGGAGAGAAGCTCCAGGTGAGTTTTCTGGATTCGCCGACCTCAAGCTCCAGGCTGGAGGGCTTCAGCTTCACCGATTTGGCGGCCTTCACCACGTTGACCTTGATCTTGACCTTCTGGTTGTTATAGGTCTTGACGGTGATCGTCGAGCTGCCCTTCTTGACGCCGGTGATCTTACCGTTCTTGTCAACCGTAACATACTTCTTCTTGCTGCTCGAATAGGTAAATGTGCTCGCGGAATCGCCCACGTCGGGCTCGAGCACGAAACTCTCCTTGACGCCGATGTTCAGCTCGGAATAGGGCAGCGTCACGCTCGTCGGCTTTTCCACGACCTCGACCTCGCAGGATGCGGAGAGGCCGTTTGCGGTTGAAGCCGTCAGGACGGTCTTGCCGATTCCGACGCCCTTCAGGGTTTCACCGGAGCAGGAGACCACGCTTGGGTCAGCAGAGGTATAAGTGATCGCGGCGGAGGCGCCCTCGTTGAGCTCGGCGTTTCCCTTCACGCTCATACCGACGCCCAGCTTCAGCTTTCCATCGGGGAAGCTGATGGACGTAGGCGCGGCCTTCACCTTGATCTTGATGGTATCCGTCTTTTTGTTGTAGGTGGTGCCGACGATCGTCGCCTCGCCGCCGGAGAGGCCCACGAATTCGCCTGTGATGCTGTCCACGCTGACGACATCGGGGTTCTTGCTGACATAGGTGACGTGGCCGCCCGTCTTCTTGGGCAGCTTGTAGCTCACCTTTCCGGTCTCGCCGACGCCGACGGTATCCTTGTCCACGCTCAGGGTGACCTTGTCCGGCTTCTTTTTAACGGTGACCTTCAGGGTGCCCTTCAGGCCGTTGAAGGTCTCGACCTTGAGCCTCGCGCTGCCGGTCTTTTCGGCCTTCACAGTGCCGTTGCTCCTGACCTTGACGACGTTGGTGTTTTCGCTTGTAAGGGTGTACGTGCCCCCGAAATCCTCCGCCGGCTCGCCGAAGGTTACCTGGAGGTTCTTGTATTCCTCTCCCACGCCGAGGGTAAGGCTGCTCATGCCGAAGGAAATCAGTTCAGGCGCCTTCTTGACATAGACGAAGCACTCGCTGTACTTGCCGTTGGGCGCGGCGGCGGTGATGCAGGCAAAGCCCTCGGACACGCCGGTCACGCGGCCGCTCTTGTACACCTTCGCGATGGCGGAATTGCTGCTCATGTAATCCACTGAGCTGGCATCGGAGCCATCGGGCATCGTGGGATTCAGGTAGAAGAAATCGTCGATGGCCACCGTCGCTGTGGTCTTCTCAAGCTGGGGGCCGTCGGGATCGACATGGGGCTTGGAAGCGTTGGAAGCGTCGTTCGATGCCATGCCGTCCGTCGCGGTCTCCCCGGCATCCCCGGCCGCGAGGTCGCCTTCTTCCTCGGGGGAAGCGGCTTCTTCGACGTCGCCGCCGATCTCCAGCAGCTCATCCGACATCCCGAGGTCGATCTCCAGGTCGCCCTCGGGCAGGGCTTCGTCCAGAGCCTCCCCATCCTCCATGTCGAGCTCCAGCTCCTCCTCGGGGAGCTGTTCCTCGATCAGCACGTCGTTTTCGTTGGCCGTCATCTCCTCCTCGGAATAGCCGATCCCCGGCAGCATCGTGACCACGAGGCACAGGGTCAGCAGCAAAGCCAGCTTCTTCATAAACACCTTTCCTTCCTGTCTGTGTTGATATTTATGCTCATGTCCTCATGCCATTTCCTCGCCCACCAGCATGCACAGGTAAGCGGCGGCGGCATCGTATCGCGCGTCGTGGGGGTGGTCTCCGCCCTCGCCGTACCACTTGTGGCACTTGCCGGCGATGAAGTCCTGGGAAAGCCCGAAGTGGTCGGTCAGTTCCGTGAGCTTCGGCGGCTTCAGCACGTTGGGGTTCTGCTTCAGCGGAATGTGCGCCTCCTGGGTGTAGTGCTTCAGCGTGCAGAATATGGGATAATTGGGCAGCTTGACGCCGATGCGGTCGAATTCGCGCCGAAGGTAGCGCACATCCCCGGCCACGTCGTGTCCAATGATCAGCTTGCAGTCGATAAAATCCCTGTAGATCTCGTCAGCGTAATCGATGAAGCCCTTTCCCCCGGACAGCTTTCGCAGCTGGTAGACGCTGATGCCGTGCACCTGCCGCGCGTAGCGGTTGATGGCCTTTGCCGCGAAGTAAAAGTTCTTTCCCCTGATCTTCCGCCCTTCGATCACCAGGTAGGACAGCTGGATGATGTGGCTGGGGTGCATGCCGTCCAGCTCCACGTCCAGGGCGATGTATTTGTCTGCCTTCTTTTTGAAGAGCTTTTCGAATAGATTCATCACAGTTTACCGACTCCGTATCGCTTTGCTGATGTTTTCCAGGGTTTTTTCCACGTTCGCCCGGGGCGTGGCCAGGTTCATGCGGAAGCATCCCCTGCCCGCCTCGCCGAAGAACAGGCCGCTGTTGAGCGCCACCCCGGCATCGTTCACCAGCAGCGCCATGACCTCCTCGTGGGTCAGGCCCAGGCCCGAGAAATCCAGCCACATCAGATAGGTGCCCTCCTGGGGCGCGCAGTCGATTTCAGGCAGTTTTTCGCGCAGGTAAGCGATGACAAAGTCGCGGTTTTCCCTTACGTATTCCACCACGGCGTCCATCCACTCGTCGCCGTTGCGGTAGGCCGCAGTCTGTGCGATCGAGCCGAAGATGTTCGCCGATGTGGCGTGGGCCCTTTTCAGGGCGTCGGAGAGGATCTTGCGCAGCCGCGGGTTCGGGACGATGATGCTGGAATGCCGCAGACCGGCGAGATTGAAGGATTTTGTTGCCGAAGTGAGCATCACGCAGTGATCGGCGGCCCCTTCCAGCGCAAGTATTCGCGTCTGCTTATGGCCGTCGAAGGTGAAGTCCGCGTGGATTTCGTCGCTTATGATGACGACCCCATGGCGCGCGGCCAGATCCACCAGCTGCTGAAGCTCGTCCCGCGTCCAGACGCGCCCCACCGGGTTGTGGGGGCTGCACAGTATCATCATGCGCGCGCCGTCTGAAAAACGCTTTTCCAGGTCGTCGAAGTCCATCCGCCAGCCGGAGGGCGTGTATATGAGCGAATTCTCCGCCAGCCTGCGCCCATGCTCATTCACCGCCTGGTAAAAGGGGCCATAGACAGGGGGCTGGACCACGATGGCGTCGCCGGGCTGCGTCAGTGCTTCCACGCAAAAAAAGATGCTGTCTACGACGCCCGGGCTGTACAGAATCCAGTCGTTTTCCACCTTGAGGCCGTGGCGACGCTCCAGCCAGCCGGCCTCCGCGGCGTGCTCCTCCGCACTGTTGTCGGTGTAGCCATAGATGGCGTGCCCGGCGCGCTCGATCAGCGCCTGCCTCACCTGGGGCACCGTCCTGAAATCCATGTCCGCCACCCACATGGCGAGCAGGTCGTCCTTGCCGAAATACCGGCCGAGCTGGTCCCACTTTTCGCAGTTGGTGCCATGTCGGTCGACGGGCGCATCAAGATACACCCGCATTTCCTGCCGCATTCCGCGCACCCCCGTTATGTTTCAACAGAATATTACATTTTTATTATACGCGATGCATAATGAATATTCAAGTGTATACATGAAAAAAAACAGTATTGCCCAATATTCATTCCTTCAAACCGTTTCATTTCGTTTATATTCAGTTGATAATAGTGGATTATCATAACGTTACAGGGCAGGTTGCACTTCCCACTTTGTAGATCTCCCTCAATTTCTCCCCCCATGAAATCGGAAACGACGGCGCGCTCCCCCATCGCGCGTCGCCGGGAAGTGCGGCCTGCTTCTGTTATGCCTTCACGCAGCATTCAACTGGGCATGCCAGCCGCACGGGGCCCATGCGCTGAGATGGTCTGACGGAGCTCGCCGATGCCACCCCTCCCGACAGCGTTTGTCGGCCTGATTGGAATTTTACCGACCGCAGTCTGTATTGTGCATGTGAAAGGGACAGCAAATTGCTATCCCTTTTATTTATGCTGTTTAAGCCTCTTTCCGCATAAGGCGATGTCAATCGCCAACAGCAGCAGTGTCGCCCACAGGCCCTGCATCGGCCCGGCGTCGCCGCCGGTCAGCAGCGCCTCGGAGACGCCGTAGAACCGATAGACCGCGGTATCGCCGCCGCCGAAGCCCAGCAAAAACACGTTCGCCAGGCCCCAGCCCCATCCGAAGCCGACCGAAGTCCACAATCCGTATCGGGCGTACAGCAGGCAGCCCGTCAGGCCCAGCAGCAGCGCGTTGACCGCGCTGACGACACCGCCGGAGACGCCGCCACCCGTCAGCCAGTGCACCGCGCAGACCACCACCGCCGCCCACAGGTTATTCCACCGGCCCCGCAGGCCGTCGTACAGCACCCGCTTGGAAAACGCCTCCTCGGCCAGTACGGAAAGCAGGCTCACCGCGGCCAGGGCGGGTAGCCTCCAGGTGAAGCGCGGCACGCTCAGCGGCCACTCCAGTCGCATGCTGTCCGGGATCAGGCACACCGCGGCGACGATCAGCGGTCCGAGAATACCGACCATGGTCGCTTTCCATAATGTGCCGGAGGGCGGTCCAAGCATCGGTCCGTCCAGTCGCCACAGCCTGCGCAGTCCCTTCGACAGCAGTAACGTCAGGGCTGCGAAGGCCAGCGTCCCAAGGGTTCCGTGCCAGACAAACAGCGCCCTCGCCCAGCCCGGCGCGCGGTGTGCGTTGGTGGCGTCGATGCCCCATGCGCTGAACAGCGCCCCGAAGGCACGGATGAGGCCGTAGCGTGTCCCCAGCGTCACCAGGGCATAGCCAAACAGGCTGGCTGCCAGCAGCCAGCCCGTTTTGAGGCCGCCGTCTCCGGCGGTCCATATGCGTCTGTTCCGGTTTGGCGCGGGAGCCGCCTGCTCCCGCCCATCATGCCTGTGCCTGCTCATGGATGATCGGCTGTCACTCCACCACCGCCTGGATCAGCGGCCTGGCCTCGGGCTTTTCATTCCCGATGACGATGGACTTCTTCAGCAGGTTGTAGGCGCCGATTCGGTCGGACTTCTCGCCCACGTGCAGCGTCGCCAGGGTGTCCCCCTTCTTTACCGCGTCGCCCAGGCGGACGTTCATCACGATGCCCACGGACAGATCCAGCGTGTCGGTCTTGCGCTCCCGGCCCGCGCCAAGCAGCCTGGCGGCGTTGCCGATGTCGCTGGTGTGCATCTTCGTCACGTAGCCGTCCCTGTCCGCCTTCAGTACTACTTTGTAGGGCGCTTTGGGCAGCAGGCCGGTGTCCTCCACCACCCTGCGATCGCCGCCCTGGGCCTCGATCATGTCGCCGAAGGTCTTCAGGCCCTCGCCGCTGGCGATCTTTGCCTCCAGCATGGCGATGCCCGCCTTCACGTCGGGCGCGGCCCCGGCGTTGCGCAGTATGTGGGCCCCCAGGGTCAGCGCCACGTCCTTCAGGGCCCCGCCGGTCCTGCCGGCCAGCACGTCGATGGCCTCCTCCACCTCGAGGGCGTTGCCGATGTAGTTGCCCAAAGGCTGGTCCATGTCGGTGATCAGCGCTGAGAAGCGCTTGCCGCTGAGGCTGCCAATGCGCACCATCATCTCGGCCAGCTGCCGGGATTTCTCCGGCGTATCCATGATCGCGCCGCTGCCGGCCTTCACGTCCAGCACCACCACGTCGCAGCCCGCCGCCAGCTTCTTGGAGAGGATCGACGACACCACCAGCGGCAGGCAGTCCACCGTGGCGGTCACGTCCCGCAGGGCGTAGAGCACCTTGTCCGCCGGGGCCAGCTCGGCGGTCTGGCCGATGATGGCGCAGCCGATGCTGTCCACCTGTCGCTTGAAGTCATTGATGTCCTTGGAGATGCTCATGCCGGGGATGGATTCCAGCTTGTCCAGCGTGCCGCCGGTGAAGCCCAGGCCGCGGCCGGACATCTTGGCCATCTTCACGCCGCAGGCTGCCACCAGGGGCACCAGGATCAGCGATGTGGTGTCCCCTACGCCGCCGGTGGAGTGCTTGTCGGCCTTCACGCCGGGGATGTCGGACAGGTTCAGCGTATCGCCGGACTTCGCCATGGCCAGCGTCAGGGCCAGGGTCTCCCGGTCGGTCATGCCGTTGATGCAGATGGCCATCAGCAGCGCGGAGGCCTGGTAGTCGGCAAAGCTGCCGTCCACGACGCCGTCCACGAAGGCGCGGATCTCCATCTCGTTCAATTCCCCGCCGAAGCGCTTTTTGCGGATGATGTCACAGGGATTTATGCTCATAGCTCAATGCCTGACGCCATTGCGCCAGCTTCCTTTCATAGGGTAGTGTGTAGGCAGGGCTGGTGGAGGGCAGCCTCCGGCAATCCCGCCCTTCGGCGAAGGGCCTGCCCCACCTCAAAAAGAGCCGTTCAGCCGTGCCTCCGTTGAACAGTATACACCGTATGCCGGGGCAGTGCGCGAACAGCTCCTCGAAGTCGTTCGGCGCGGGCTGCCGGATGGCGCTGTCCAGCGAGCCCTCGCGCTCGCAGCTCTGCAGCACGTCCCACAGGGCGATGTCGTGCCGGGTCAACAGGGCGGTCTTTCCGGGAACGTCCGCCGGGAGGGGCTCGCCGAACGCCTCGGCCAGTATGCGCCAGAAGGCGTTGCGGGGATGGGCGTAGTAAAAGCCCTGGTTCAGCGATTCCACGCTGGGCATGCTGCCCAGGATCAGCACCCGCGCCCCGGGCGGCGCCACCGGCGGAAAGGCGGTGATGCGTCCAGCCATGTCAGGGCAGCTCGGCGAACACCTGGCCGATGCGCTCGTGGACGACCAGGTTGGCCCGGCGGTCCTGGGGTGTTGAGGACAGGTTCACCAGCACCAGCCGGTTGCCACGATACAGGTCCACCAGCCCGGCGGCGGGATAGACGTTCAGCGACGTGCCGCCGATGATCATCATGTCGGCCTGCTCGATGGCCGCGCACGCGCCGTTCACCACGCCGTTGTCCAGCGATTCCTCGTAGAGCACCACGTCCGGCTTGATGGTACCGCCGCATTCGCACTTCGGCACGCCGGTGGTGTGCAGGATGTGGTCAAGGCCGTAGAACTTGCCGCAGCGCATGCAGTAGTTGCGCAGTACCGAGCCGTGCAACTCGTAAACCTTCTTCGAGCCCGCCTTCTGGTGCAGGCCGTCGATGTTCTGGGTAACCACACCGGTCAGCTTGCCTTCGGCCTCCCACTGGGCCAGCTTGGCGTGGGCCGCGTTGGGAAGGGCGTCGGGAAAGAGCATCTTATTGCGGTAAAACCGGAAGAACTCCTCGGGCCTGCGCATGAAGAAGGTGTGGCTGAGGATCGTCTCGGGCGGATAGTCGTACTGCTGGTTATAGAGGCCGTCCACGCTGCGGAAATCCGGTATGCCGCTCTCGGTGGAGACCCCCGCGCCACCAAAAAACACGATGCGTTTGCTCTCTTTGATCCAGCTGGCCAGCGTTTCGTTCATCGCTGATCCCTCCCGTCATTTTCTGCCGATGTTATTTTACCATTAAATAGCCCGGATGTCAATTTTCAAATCTTCGTTGACAACCGCTGTATTAAGGGGTAAAATAACTCCACGCAAAAGCAACTGTATTTTGTGGAACAGATGTATATAAAGGAGGTATGTGTATGGCACTTGGCAACACAAAGGTTATCCTTGAAAAGGGGGCCTATCTGCATGAAGGCGAGACCGAGATTTCCGAGCGCGCTTTCAACCTGATCATCGGCGGCATGCTGCTGTGGGGCTTCCTGCTGAACTACCTGACGGTGACGTTGTTCGCCGAGCAGGCCATTCGCCTGGTCATGGGCATGAACCCGATCGTGTTCCTCATCGGCTACTTCGCGCTGGTCCTCATCGGCAACATGCTGGTGACAAGGGACAGCGCCGCCCTCAGCTTCATCGGCTACACGCTGATCGCCGCGCCCATCGGCATCGTGCTGTGCGTGTCGCTGCAGAGCATTCCCGTAAGCACCGTCAAGAGCGCCGTGCTGGTGACGGCCATCGTGTCGCTGTCGTTCATGATCGTCGGAACACTGTTCCCCGGCTTCTTCCTGAAGCTGGGCCGTGTGCTGATCTGTGCCCTGTTCTTTATGGTGGTTGGCAGCCTGATCAGCATGCTGCTGTTCGGCCGCCGCACCGGTATGCTGTACGAGTGGCTCGGCACGGCGGTGTTCTCGCTGTTCATCGGCTACGACTGGGCCCGGGCCAACACCTGCGCCCGCACGGTGAACAACGCCATCGACCTGTCCGCGTCGCTGTACCTGGACATCGTGAATCTGTTCCTGCGCATCCTGCAAATCATGAACAGGAACCGGAAGTAATTCTTCGACACAGGAGGCAACATGATACGCCATATCGTACTTTTCAAAATCAAGGATGAGTTCAAGGACGAGATTCCCCAGCTGGTGAAGAACTTCGAGGGCATGCGGGGACGCATCGAGGGCATGCTGGAGCTGGAGGCCGGCGCGGACATACTTCACAGCGAGCGCTCCTATGACCTGGCGCTGATCACCGTATTCCGGGACCGCGCCGCCTTCGACGCCTACCAGACCCACCCGGTACACCTGCCGGTGAAGAAGCGCATGCACGAGGTGCGCAGCGCGTCGGTGGCGTGCGACTTCGAGATTTGAAAAGAAGGTTCTATCGCTTCGCTCCGGTCAGGATGACCTCACAGGCAGACCCGTCATCCTGATCGCAGCGAAGGATCTTCTACAATTTAATTGAGAACAGTATTAAACGCAAAAACAGGCCCCGGTCGGCGTTAAATCGACCAGGGTCTGTTTTTGTGGCTTTGGGTTTACTTCATCGCTTCCTCAACGGCCACGGCCACGGCGACGGTGGCGCCGACCATGGGGTTGTTGCCCATGCCGAGGAAGCCCATCATCTCCACGTGCGCGGGCACGGAGGGGGGGCCGGCAAACTGGGCGTCGGAGTGCATGCGGCCCATGGTATCGGTCATGCCGTAGGAGGCGGGGCCGGCTGCCATGTTGTCGGGATGCAGCGTGCGGCCCGTGCCGCCGCCGGAAGCCACGGAGAAGTACTTCTTGCCGGCTTCCCAGCGTTCCTTCTTGTAGGTGCCCGCCACGGGGTGTTGGAAGCGGGTGGGGTTGGTGGAGTTGCCGGTGATGGACACGTCGGCGTTCTCATGCCACATGATGGCCACGCCCTCGCGCACGTCGTCCGCGCCGTAGCAGTTCACCTTCGCGCGGTCGCCGGTGGAGTAGGCGGTCTTGCTGACGATGGTCAGCGCGTGGTCTTCCTTCACGTCGGCAGACAGGTAGTCGTACTTGGTCTGCACATAGGTGAAGCCATTGATGCGGCTGATGATCATGGCGGCGTCCTTGCCCAGGCCGTTCAGAATGACGCGCAGGGGCTTGGTGCGCACCTTGTTGGCGTTCAGCGCGATCTTGATGGCGCCCTCGGCGGCGGCAAAGGACTCGTGGCCGGCCAGGAAGGCGAAGCACTCGGTCTCCTCCTCCAGCAGGCGCGCGCCCAGGTTGCCGTGGCCGATGCCGACCTGGCGCTGGTCCGCGACGGAGCCGGGGATGCAGAAGGCCTGCAGGCCCACGCCGATGCAGCGGGCGGCCTCGGCGGCGCTCTTGACGCCTTCCTTCATGGCGAT
>JAZSAA010000306.1:0-7492 GCA_045601625.1 Clostridia bacterium
GGCAACGACGACTTTTGCCTGCTGGTGCCCGCCGGGCGGGTGGACCCGCGGCGGCTGTATGAGAACGTACACCGCGTCATCGTGCGCTTCGGGGTATCCATCGGCTTTTTGCCCTCCTTCGGCATCAGCTGCTCCAACGGCAACACCTCGATCCTGAACCTGTTCGACCAGGCGTGGCTGGCCTGCCAGCGCGCCAAGCAGGACTTCAAGAACCGCATACGCACCTTCGACCCGTCCATGTACAACAAGACGGCGGAGGACTACCGCATACTCTCCGACTTCCACGACGCGCTGAAGAACGGGGAGATCACCTTCTGGCTCCAGCCCCAGGTGCGGGCCTCCACGGGCAAGGTGGTGGGCGCGGAGTCGCTGGCCCGGTGGATCAAGCCCAACGGCCAGATGGTGCCGCCCTCGGCCTTCGTGCCGGTGCTGGAGAAGTACGGCTTCATCCCCGACCTGGACAAGTTTATCTGGGAGAGCGTCTGCCAGTGGAGCCGCCGCTGCCTGGAACGTGGCCTGCCGCTGATCTCCATCTCGGTGAACGTGTCCCAGGTGGACATCTTCACGCTGAACGTCACCGAGCACTTCTGTGCCCTCTTGAAGCGCTACGACCTGCCCCGCTCGGCGGTGAAGATCGAGATCACCGAATCGGCCTGCGGCGAGGATTCCCAGAAGGTGCGGGAAACCGTGCAGCAGCTGCGGGAGCAGGGCTTCGTGGTGCTGATGGACGACTTCGGCAGCGGCTATTCCTCGCTGAACATGCTGCACGAGCTGAACATCGACATCATCAAGCTGGACGCCTACTTCCTGCACCTGGACAACACCAGCGACCGCAAGGGCATGCGCATCCTGGAATCCATCGTGAACATGGCCAAGTCGCTGACGCTGCCCATCATCGTGGAGGGCGTGGAGACCCAGTCCCAGAAGGACTACCTGATGAGCCTGGGCTGCCGCTACATGCAGGGCTATTTCTTCCACAAGCCCATGCCCGTGGCGGACTTCGAGGCGCTGATCGCCGAGCCGGACCGGGTGGATGACCGGGGCTTCGTGTTCAAGGCCAACGACCAGTTCCGCATCCGGGAATTCCTGAACGATGCCATCTACTCCGACGCGATGCTGAACAACATCATCGGCCCTGCCGCCGTCTACGCCTGGCACGACGACGCGGTGGACATCGTGCGCTTCAACCAGCAGTTCTTCGAGGCGGTGAACGTGCCCGACTTCGACCAGCGCGTGGAGGGCATACAGCGGTTCATGCCGGAAAACGACCGGAAAAAGCTGTTCGAGCTGCTGGAGCAGGCCGACCGGGACCGGCTGAACGGGGCCGCGGGGGTGATGACCTTCGCCCGGGTGGACGGCGACTATTCCCGCTTCCTGATCCACTTTTACTTCCTGAACGAATCGGACGGCAGCAAGCGCTTCTACGGCGCGGCCCGGGACGTGACCGAGATGGCCAGGCTGGGCCGCCACATGGCGCTGCTCGCCCGTCACTCCTCCCGCAGCGTGGTGTTCCTGGTGCGCGAGCACGGTCGCTTCCGCTACGAGGTGGCCGCCCACGGCCTGGAGGCCACCATGAAGCTGCCGAAGGCGCGCTTCGAGGCGGAGCTGAACGACGGCAGCTTCTACGACCGCATCCCCGGGGAGACCCGCAGGCGGCTTGTGCGGCTGAACCGTTCCACCGGCGAGGACCGGGAGGGCTATTCCGAGGCGCTGCCCCTGACGGCGGGGGATGGCGCCACGGTGCAGCTGTTCCTGCGCGCCGATCCCGTGAACGAGCCCGACAGCGACGTGCGCTGGATCTACTCCATCCGCCGGGCGGACCAGTGAGAAGGGAAAAACCGATTTGCCATACAGTGCAAATCGGTTTTTTCGTCACATTTCCCACACAATTTACTTGACATTTCTGCCACGGCGCATACAATTAGATTGTCTAACTAATTAAAAGACGGCATCGGGATAATCGTCCTGCCAGCGAAACCGCGTCGCTCGGGATGAACGCGATTCCCATGTCATCCTGAGCGGAGTAAAGCGGAGTCTAAAGATCTGCCTTACCTCGGGACGGACGCGATTATGAACGGAGGGCGGCGTATGGACGCGCTGGGCAACGAGTTGAATCGGCTGCTGGTGGGCACCTATCGCGCCGCGGGCAAGATCGAGGAGATCATGCTGGACGACCTCTCCGGCGGCAAGCTGAGCCTGTCGGAGATGCGCCTGATCGAGTGCGTGGGCAGCGGCAGGCGTCGCGGCCGCACCGTCACCGAGATCTCCCAGGAGCTGGACATCACCCTGCCCTCGGTCACCTCTATGGTCAAGCGGCTCACCACCAAGGGCTACCTGGTCAAGCAGCGGGCCTCGGAGGACGGCCGCCAGGTGATCATCCACCTGACGGACGCGGGCTACCAGGCCTACGTGGGCTACCTGTTCGCTCAACGCAAGATGATCAACGCCGTGCGAAACAGCATCCAGGAGGGGGACGTGGACGTGCTGCTGCGCTCGCTGAAGGCCCTGAACGGCTTTTTCAGCGAGAAGATGGAGGAACTGAAATAACATTAGGAGGTCATTCCCTTGAAAATACTTGGCACCGGCAGCGCCCTGCCGAAGAAGGTGGTCACCAACGACGACCTGGCCGGGTTCCTGGATACCAATGACGAGTGGATATCCACCCGCACCGGCATACGCGAGCGCCGGGTGCTGTCGGATGAAACGCTGCAATCGCTGGCGGAGCGCGCCGGCAGGGCGGCCATGGAAAACGCCGGGGTCGCGCCGGAGGACATCGACTTCGTGCTGGTCAGCACCGTCCAGGCGGAGACCATGTCGCCCGCCCTGGCCTGCGATATCCAGCCCGCCCTGGGCCTGAAATGCATGGGCATGGACGTCAACGGCGGCTGCACCGGCTTTATCGCCGCGCTGGCCGTTGCCGAGGGCCTGATCGCCTCGGGCCGGGCCCATAAGCTGCTGGTGATCAGCGCCGAGGCCCTTTCCCGCTTCGCCGACTGGACCGACCGCAGCACCTGCGTGCTGTTCGGCGACGCCGCCGGCGGCGTGGTGGTGGGCGAGGGCGAGGGCGTGGAGGACATCCGGTTCGCCGGCGAGCCCCGTCACGACGTGCTGTGCGCTCACACCCCGCCGGGAAACAGCCCCTTCGCCGTGGACCCCGCTCCGGCCCAGTATCTGAAGATGCAGGGCCAGGAGGTCTACAAGTTCGCGGTGTCCCATTCCTTCCGGGACATCCGGGACATGCTGGCCGCCCACAACCTCACCCCCGAGGACGTGGACTTCTACGCGCTGCACCAGGCCAACATGCGCATCCTGGAGGCCGTTCGCACCCGCCTGAAGGTGGACGCCGAACGCTTCCCCCACAACATCGAGCGCACGGGCAACACGTCCTCGGCCACCATCCCGGTGCTGCTGGACGAGCTGAACCGCGCCGGCAAGCTGAAGCCGGGCTGCCGCACGATCCTCAGCGCCTTCGGCGCGGGCCTGTGCACCGGCACGGCGCTGATCAGGTGGTAGGCCGATTGCCACTGCAGCGGTGGCGCAGGCGCCGTCGCTGCATGGACATACCTGTATGTGCCTGGAAGATTCTTCATTCCGCGGGAAAGGAAAGCGCGCGCTGAAGCGCTGTCATTCTGAGCGGAGGCGAAGCCGAAGAATCTTTTGTATACAATCATTCATTATCAATCTATTCAGGAGGAAACAACCATGAACGAAGTTTATCAGAAGATCGTCGACACCATCGTGGACGCCAAGGGCATCGACCCCGATACCATTCACTACAGCAGCACCTTCAAGGACCTGAACGTGGATTCCCTGGACATCGCCGAGATGGTCATGACCCTGGAGGACGAGTTCGGCATCACCATCGAGCTGGAAGAGGGCGTCAACACCGTCGAGGACCTGGTGAACCTGATCGTGACGAGGATGAAGGCCTGATGCTGCGCTCGAGAGTTTGCGAGGCCCTGGGCATTCGCTATCCCGTCTTCCAGGGCGGCATGGCCTGGGTTTCCGACGGCAGGCTGGCGGCGGCGGTTTCCAACGCCGGCGGGCTGGGCATCATTTCGGCCATGAACGCCGACGAGAACTACGTCCGCGACCAGATCAGGCTGTGCCGGGAGCTGACCGACAAGCCCTTCGGCGTGAACATCATGCTGATGAGCCCCCACGTGGAGGCCGTGGCGAAGCTGGTGGCCGAGGAGAAGGTGCCGGTGGTGACCACCGGCGCGGGCCTGCCCGGCAAGTACATGCCCGCCTGGATCGAGGCCGGCATCAAGGTGGTGCCCGTGGTGCCCTCCGTGGCCATCGCCCGCAGGGTGGAGCGCAGCGGCGCCACCGCCGTGATCGCCGAAGGCACCGAGTCCGGCGGCCACGTGGGCGAGCTGACCACCATGGCCCTGGTGCCCCAGGTGGTGGACGCGGTGAAGATTCCCGTGCTGGCCGCCGGCGGCATCGCCGACGGGCGGGGCATGGCCGCGGCGTTCATGCTGGGCGCCGAGGGCGTGCAGTGCGGCACGCGGTTCCTGTCCGCCTTCGAATGCGGCATCCATCCGAACTACAAGAAGAAGGTGCTGGACGCCCGGGACATCGATACCCAGGTCACCGGTCGCAGGCTGGGCCACCCGGTCCGCGCCCTGCGCAACCCCTTCGTCAACAAATTCGCCGAGTTGGAGCGCAATCCCGAGGTCTCCGACGACGAGCTGAGCGCCTTCGGCACCGGCGCGGTGCGCAAGGCCGCCGTGGACGGCAACCTCCAGGAGGGCAGCTTCCTCGCCGGCCAGATCGCCGCCCTCGTCAAGAAGGAGCAGAGCGCAAAGGAGATCGTCGAAGAGATGGTCGCCGAGTGCGAGGCGCTGCTGGGCAAGGCGGGGGAGAGAGTATTATAACTTCTGATTTATCGAGCGGATGCTCGATAAATCAGAAGTTGAGTATTTAGTATTTAGTGGTTAGTATTTAGTGGCAGTGCAAATCCCTGCGGGATTTGTTTGATTCAAGGGAAACGACAGAGGCTACAACGTTTCTTAATCTTTATAATCAAAAGAAATCCGCAAGGATTTCCTCCACCACTAACCACTAAATACTATATACTAAATACTCAATTCTGATTTGGCGCTCCCCGCCAAATCAGAATTTACCAACCAAAACAATCAGCGGAGGTAACTATGCTGAATAACAGAGTGGCCCTCGTCACCGGCGGGGCGCGGGGGATTGGACGCGCCATCGCGCTGAAGCTGGCGTCGGAGGGCGCGGACATTGCGATCCTGGACGCGGGCAGCCTGGAGTTGTCCGAGCAGACCGCCGAGGAGATCCGCGCGCTGGGCGTTCGGGCCTTCGCCGCGCGCTGCGACATCACCGACTACGAACAGGTGACGGCCGCCGTTTCCCAGGTGAAGGAAGCCCTGGGCGGCGTGGACATCCTGGTGAACAACGCGGGCATCACCCGCGACAAGCTGGCGCTGCGCATGTCCCCCGAGGACTTCGATGCCGTGCTGTCCGTGAACCTGAAGGGCACGTTCCTGATGATCAAGGCCCTGTACGCCGATTTCATGAAGAAGCGGGCGGGCCGCATCATCAACATCGCGTCCATCTCCGGCCTGATGGGCAACGCCGGCCAGGCGAACTACTCCGCGTCCAAGGCGGGCGTGGTGGGCCTGACCAAGACCATCGCCCGGGAGTTGGCCAGCCGGAACGTCACCTGTAACGCTATCGCCCCCGGCTTCATCGAGACGCCGATGACGGCGAACATGAACCAGGACGCGCTGGCGGAAGCCTGCAAGAGCATCCCGCTTAGGCGCATGGGCAAGCCCGAGGACGTGGCCGCGGTGGCGGCGTTCCTGGCCGGCGACGGCGCGGGCTACATCACCGGCAGCGTCATCAACGTGGACGGCGGCTTCTTCATGCGATAATCAACCCTGTGAGGTTCAATATGAAACGTGTAGTAATGACCGGCATCGGCGTCGTCTCGCCGGTGGGCAACGATGCGAATACCTTTTTCGACAGCCTGACGAAGGGTGTGTGCGGCATCGGGCCGATCACCCGCTTCGATACCAGCGGCTACAAGGCGAAGCTGGCGGGCGAGGTGAAGGACTTCGACCCCGAGGCCGTGGGCATCGACCGCGCCCAGGCCAAGCGCACCGACCTGTTCGCCCAGTACGCCATGGCGGCGGCCCTGCAGGCCGTGGCCGACAGCGGCATCGAGGGCCATGTGGCCCCGGAGCGCTTCGGCGTGTACGTGGGCAGCGGCATCGGCGGCATGCAGACCTTCGTCCAGGAGACCGAAAAGCTGCTCAACCGCGGCCCCTCCCGGGTGTCCCCCTTCTTCGTTCCGATGATGATCGGCAACATGGCTGCGGGCAACATCGCCATCCGCTTCAACGCCCAGGGGCCCTGCCTGCCCGTGGTGACGGCCTGCGCCACCAGCAGCCACGCCATCGGCGAGGCCTTCCGGGCCATCAAGTACGGCCATGCCGACGCCATCATCGCCGGCGGCGCGGAGGCGACCATCATCCCCCTGGCAGTGGCGGGCTTTTCCAACATGAAGGCCCTCAGCGAGAGCGAGGCCCCCGACGCCGCCTCCCTGCCCTTCGACGCCCGCCGCGGCGGCTTCGTGATGGGCGAGGGCTCCGGCATCGTGGTGCTGGAGGAATACGAGCACGCCGTGGCCCGGGGCGCAAAGGTCTACGCCGAGGTCTGCGGCTACGGCAACACCTGCGACGCCTACCACATCACCGCCCCCCACGCCGAGGCCGTCGGCGCGGCCAACGCCATCAGGCTGGCGTTGGAGGAGGCCGAATGGCAGGGCGAGGCGCTGTACATCAACGCCCACGGCACCGGCACGCCGATGAACGACAAGGTGGAGACCCTGGCCATCAAGAAGGCTATGGGCGAGGAGGCTGCCCGCAAGGCGTTGATCAGTTCCACCAAGTCCATGACCGGACATATGCTGGGCGCCGCCGGCGCGGTGGAGGCGATCGTGTGCGCCATGACGCTGAAAAACGGCGTCGTACCGCCCACCATCAACCTCAAACAGCCCGACCCCGAGTGCGATTTGAACTACGTGCCGAATGAAGCCGTGAAGGCCGACATCCAGGTGGCGATCTCGTCTTCGCTGGGCTTTGGCGGGCACAATGCGGTGGTGGCGCTGAAGAAATTCTGATTTGTCGAGCAGGGCTCGATAAATCAGAATTTGAGTATTTAGTATTTAGTGGTTAGTATTTAGTGGCGCAAAAAATCCTGACGGATTTGTTTGATTAAAGGGAAACGGCAGAGATTTCAACGTTTCTCGATTCTTTGAATAAAAAGAAATCCGCAAGGATTTCCTCCTCCACTAACCACTAAATGCTAAATACTGAATTCTGATTTGTCGCAGCGCGCCAAACCAGAATCTACCACCCCAACAAACGGAGGTAAAACAACCATGCCAACCGAACGACTCAACCGCGAGCAGATCGCGCAGATCCTGCCCCACCGCGACGACATGGCGCTGCTGGACGAGGCG
>JAZSAA010000307.1:0-7494 GCA_045601625.1 Clostridia bacterium
GCGAAGTGGGCTTCGGTGGGGAGTGGCTGGAGCGCCACGACGTCGACCACTCGGTGAACCTGATCCGCCACGCCCACGAACAGGGCATCAACATCATCGACTGCTGGATGCCGGACCCCAAGTCCCGGGACATCATCGGCCGGGGCATCGCCGATTGCCGGGACCAGTGGTTCGTGCAGGGCCACATCGGCTCCACCTGGCAGGGCGGCCAGTACGTGCGCACCCGGGACATGGCCTTCGTGAAGCCGGCCTTCGAGGACCTGCTGGCGCGCATCGGCGGCGGCTACATCGACCTGGGCATGATCCACTATGTGGACTCCGAGGCCGACTGGCAGGCCGCCATGAACGGCCCGTTTATCGACTATGTCCATTCGCTGCACCGGGACGGCGTCATCCGCCACATCGGCCTGAGCACCCACAACCCCGTCATGGCGAAGCGGGCAGTGGAGACCGGCTTCGTGGAGATGCTGCTGTTCAGCATCAATCCCGCCTTCGACATGCACCCCGCCACCGAGAACCTGGTCGACCTGCTCCAGGGCGATTTCGACCCGTCACTCAGCGGCATCGACCCCCAGCGGGCCGAGCTGTACCGGCTGTGCGAGGAGAAGGACGTGGGCATCACCGTGATGAAGGGCTTCTTCGGCGGCGCGCTGTTTGACGCGAAGCGCTCGCCCTTCGGCGCCGCCTTCACCCCGGCCCAGCTGATCCACTACGCGCTGACCCGGCCCGCCGTCTGTTCCATACTGTGCGGCTACGACACCACGGAGCAGATCGACCAGGCCGTGGCCTACGAGACCGCCTCCCCCGACGCCCGGGACTACGCCTCCGTCATCGCGTCCGCGCCGCTGCACAGCTACAGGGGCCAGTGTACCTACTGCGGCCACTGCAAGCCCTGTCCCATGGAGATCGACATCGCCATGGTCAACAAGTTCTACGACCTCGCCATCCAGCAGAATACAGTGCCCGAGAGCCTGCGGGAGCACTACCGCGCCCTCGGCCCCACCGCCGCCGACTGCGTCGGCTGCCACAGCTGCGAGGCCCGCTGCCCCTTCGACGTGGAGATCGCCGAGCGAATGCGGCAGGCAGCGGCGCTGTTCGGATGCTGATACCATCCTCAAAAACAGAAGCATTTGTTCAGCTCTGCCATAGAGAACTCCCCCGATCCGGCCTGTCGGTCTGAGGCTCCCTCGGAGAGGGTGCCTGTAAGGCGAATTTGCACACCAAAAGCCTCCTTTCCAGAAGGAGGCTTTTGGTGTGCAGATCGGTGTCATCCAGAGCGAAGCGTTTGCCGAAGGCATCGCGAAACACAGGGCCTTCCACATTCTCAGGGCGTGTTAATAATACTAATCTCAACCTAAACCTATACAATCCTGCGGAGCCTTTTCCGCCATACCGGCGTAGAAGCCCCTTGACTTGCCGCCAGCAAGCCTGCGGGCCTTCGCCTTGGTATGTCGAAAAATGCCCTCGCATGCTTGTACATTTTTAGATTGATTAGTATTAATGCTCAATATCCCTGTTGTCCGGCGACCTGTACATCATCAGGAACAAGCGCAGACCGGCGGGGGATATCTGACGGCATCCAGCATTACAACAGTCCCAAATCTGTAATCAGTCCGTTTTCAGGCGTGACATAGCGGGATTCCGGTTCCCGGGCGTAGACAATGCCATGGCGGGAAAGCTGCTCCAGGAAGGCGTCCACATACGCGCTGCTCTCAAAGGCGCGGACGATCTCGAAGTGGAAGAAGCCGCTCGTGGCGGAGATGTACAGCGTGACCGTGCTGAAATTGTTCTCGGTATTCGTCGCCATGTACTTGGTTCGCACGATCTCGCGGGCATATTCGCCCGCCTTCAGGCCGCCCACATAGTCGATCATGTAGGTGTCGTTGTTGGCGTTCTTCTGGAAGTCCAGGTAGGGCAGCCGCCCGGCAAAGTTGGGGATCTTCGCGCTGATCTGCCGCAGCGCACCGCCCAGGCGGTTTGCAAGGAATTTGGCCAGGTTTTCGTCGTTGGCCTGCTTGAGCAGGGCGCGGGAGCGCTGGACCTGCGCCTCAAAGGGCAGTTCACTCATTTCCGCCATGCGATAGGACAGCCGAAGCGCGCCCGAGGCATTTTTGAAGGTGTTTTCAGCGTTCAGGTGCCTGCGGAAGGAGGCGGGAACCAGCGCGCCCACGGTCTGGTCGTTTTCGGGATGGACGGCCTGTACCGCGTTGGCCAGCAGCACGTGAAGCATGGCCACCGGCGTGGACTTGTTCGCCTTCACAAAGCGCATGAATTCGTCTTCCTTCACCCGGACGGGCACACCGTACATATAATCCAGCGGCTTCTCGTCGATCTCGGGAAGATGCAGGTACTTCTCCCCGAAGAAATCCATGGTGAATCCCTCGGGAAGCGCATATTCCTGGGCGAAGGGGTCCTTTTCCTCTCCGGGCAGCACGGGGCTGTCCGGGGTGCGAACGCCCTCCACCGCGTACTGCTTCCCGTCGCGGATGCAGAAATAGTTGTAGAGCGTGGCTTCGATAAACAGGTTCAGGCCCAGCCCGTCACAGAAGCCGTGGAACATGGAGAACCACACCGTGTCGTTCCAGTAGGTCACGTCGAGGCAGTGCCAGTTGGTCTCCACGCCGCCCACGCGCCGGAGCTGTTCCGTCTCGGCCACCTCAAAGGGCAGCGGGTTTGTCGCGTAGTAGAAATCCCCGTTGCGCTCCACCAGCGCGTCGGCGCAGTAGGGCATGCGGCGCAGGGTGGCGTTTACCGCTTCCTGGAGGATATCCCCCCGGATGCTGTCGCGCAGGCCCACCTCCACCACATAGGCCCGGGAGGGCGAGCTGCGGTAGAACTGGGATACGCCGCTGTAGTTCATTTCCTTGATCTGAAAATCCGGCTGCTTCATGGTCATTCCCTCCTTGTCTGTCAAACGATGCCTTCCCGCCAGGCGGTCAGCGGCAGGGTGGAGCGCCGGACGGGGACGCGCTTCACAGGCAGGTCGTGGTCCTTTATCACCTGTTCCAGCGCGTCGGCGAGGGCGGAGATGTCGCTGCAGGCCAGGCAGGTGACGTGGAATTCCCCGTTGTGCTCGATCACGTTCAGGTGCAGGGTGTTTCCCGCCGCGGGCGAGCAGAGGAAGCGCACATCCGTGATCTGTTCGGAATAGCCGGTTTTGTGCATGGAACCGATGTAATCGATGTAGAAGGTATCATGGAAGATCGAGAAGAACGCGGCGGGCCTGTTCAACTCCTCCCGGTAATCCGTGGCCTGCTCCATGCGGCTGCGGTAGATCTGGCCCAGCCTGTTATAGATGGTTCGGAATTTGTCCGCACTCATCTGCTGCTTCAGCATGGACCGAAGCTGGGCGGCGCGCTGGTCGAAAGGCAGCGCGTCCATGGGGGTGCCGCTGATGGGCAGCAGGACGCGGCTGGAGCAGTTCTTGAAGGTCTCCTCGCAGCCCAGCTGCCGCCGGATGGATATGGGGATGTTTACCATGACGGGCGCGTCTGCGTCGGGGTGCAGCCGCTGAATGGCCTCGCCCACCAGCATGGAAAACATCACCGAGGGGGACGTGCCGTTGGCCTTCACGAACTTCATGAACGCCTCGGAGGGCAGGCGGAAGCCGTGCTCCTCCACCTCGCCGCCGGGATTGCGGACGATCTCCGGCAGATGATAGAAGGCGGGCTGCTGCTTGTTTTCCGGCATGACGAAATCGGGGGAGACCTCATACTGCCGGGAGTAGGGCTCGAAGGTCTCCGCCGCCGCCATCCCGGTGCTGTCGGCGCGGATGCCGATCGGGTCGTATTCCACGCCGTCCTTCATGCAGTAGTAGTGATACAGCACGGATTCCAGGAAGGTATAGATGCCCTGGCCGTCGCAGAAGCCGTGGAACATGGAAAACCAGGTCACATTGCCGTCCCAGGTGAGATCCAGCATGTGATAGTTGGTCTCGATGCCGCCCACATGGCGGATGCCCGCCACGTGCGCCGCCTCCATGGGCAGCGGGTTCTTCGCGTAGTACACCGCGCCGTGGTCGATGGCCAGCGTGTCGGCCAGATAGGGCATACGCCGTAGCGTCCGGTCCAGGGCCTGCTGGAGCAGCCCGCCGTCAACCGGGTCCCGATGGGTGACCTCCACGGTGTAGACGGGAATGTCCACCGGCAGATAGACGTAGGGACTGCTGGAGATGGCCATTTCCTTCTTCTCAAAGCTGGGGCGCGGGGTGTTCATGCTTCATTCTCCTCCTTGCTCTTCATCAAAAACTCCTGGATGCTGAATTCGTTCTCATACAGGAAGTCCATACAGTAGACGGGCTTGCCGTTCGGGTAATCGGTGTGGAAGTCGCTGACGGCCTTCAGGATGATCTTCGCGCTCATGGAGGTGTCCCGGCGCTTGTCGATGAAGTATTCCGCGCCGTCGTCGCTGAAGGATATGCGCAGCCATTCGGGCATCAGCGTGATCCGCACCCGGATGTTGCCGGCGGCGGAGTAGGCGTCCATGATGCGCTCGGTGAGCATCTCCTCCACCGCCAGGCGGATCGACATCACGCGGCGGCGGCTGAAGCCCACGGCCTGGGCCAGCTCGCTGGCCATGCTGGTGACGGGCACGATGGCGTAGTTGCTGTTGCGGACCACCACGTCGAACACCGTCACGCCGCCCGCCAGCTCCTCGTCCACCGACAGCCGCAACAGCCGGTTGAGCATGTCCGCGTGGAGTGCGCGCTGATCCAGCTTGCCGTTGACATTCAGCGGGAAGCTGTCGTACAGGAAGATGTGGGAGGGCACCTTGTACCTGGCGATCACGCTTCTGAGGGCCTTTTTCAGGGCCTCCTGGTCGAAGCTCTTGCCTCCGTCGGTCATGGTGACGCAGGCCTCAACGCTCTCGCCGTAGATGGGATGGGGTGCGCCCATGACCTTGGCCTCACGAATGTTCTCCATCCGGTTCAGGGCGCTTTCGATCTCGGAGGGCGATATGTTCTCGCCGCCCCGGATGATGACGTCCTTGATGCGCCCGGCCAGATACAGATAGCCTTCCTCGTCGAAGCAGCCCAGGTCGCCGGTGTGCAGCCAGCCCTCGCCGTCGATGGGCTGCTTTTCCCTGGGCAGACCGTGGTAGCCATTCATCAGGTTGCCGCCCTTGGCCACCACCTCTCCGATCTCACCTCGAGGCAGGAAGCCGCCCTTGCCGTCGGAGATGCGTATATCTACGCCCTCGATGGCCCGGCCCACCGTCTGAGCCCGCTTTTCCACCAGGTCGGAGGGGCGCACCATGGTCAGCGGCGCGGCCTCGCTCTGGCCGTACATGTTGATGAAGGTGGCATTGGCGTATTGCAGCTCCAGCCGCATCATCTGCACCGGCGTGGACATGCCGCCCGCGATCATGCACAGATGCAGGTTCGGCGCCACGTTCTTGTCAAAGCCCTCCGCGTCGGCCAGGCTCAGATAGATCGCGCCTACAGCCGCCATGTCGGAGATGCGATACGCGTCGATCTCCCGAACCAGCGTTTCCGGCTTGTAGTTGGCGGGCAGGCACACCGTCGCGCCGCGGCACAGGTAGGCATAGCTCATCAGCAGGCCCAGTATGTGGAACAGCGGCACGGCGACGCACACGCTTCGGCCCGCATATTCGCCGATGTTTCCGTTAAAGGCGTCGGCGTCAAAGGTCAGCGCCTTCTGGGAGATCTGCACCGCCTTGGGCTGGGAGGTGGTGCCGGAGGTGAAGATGATGAAGGCGGTCGCGTCCTCATCGGAGGTATCGGGCACATCATCCTCCGCTTCGTCTCGGAACACATACCCCAGGTCCAGCGCTGCGGGGCGGATGTCCAGGC
This sequence comes from Clostridia bacterium, assembly GCA_045601625.1. Lineage (GTDB taxonomy): Bacteria > Bacillota > Clostridia > Christensenellales > Aristaeellaceae > UBA2862. Next base: position 5,813 of record JAZSAA010000307.1, read on the forward strand.
AGTGATCCTCCGGGATGCCTGCCAGGGACGCCAGCTTTTTCATGGCGTCGGGGTCCTTCTTTGTCTCCCCGTTGTCGCCGCAGAGCAGGAAGCCCGTCTGCGTCATGGTCAGCAGCTCGGCGGCGTCGGCGCTGCCCATGCTGTAGTTTACCAGTACGGCGGTGCTGCCCGCCCGGACGATGGCGAAGAACGCGATCAGCCAGTTGGCGGAATTGTAGCTCCACAGCGCCACCCGGCTTCCCCTTTCGACGCCCATCTCCCGGAGCCTTCTCTCAAGTCCCCGGATGCCTTTATGCATGTCCTCGTAGGTGCAGCTGCCGCCGTTGCCGACGATGGCCGGGCGGCCGGGATAGTCCCGACAAATTCGCGTAGACAATAACCTGCTCTCCAAAATATTTCACCTTCCCGTTTCACCGAACAATCCAATCGCTTCGTTTCCAGTCAAATATACCGTGAAAATCTGATGATAAGCGACCTATGGTGTTGCATGGGCGGGGATGCGCCGCCCGCCGGATAATCGTTGCATATCGTTGCAGACGGACGCCGCATCAGCGCACCTGTTCTTTCATCATCTGCCTGAGACAAGCCGATCTTCCGTGTCAAAGATGATGTAACCACATATAAATGGATAATCAATGCTGACAATGGCGATTGATTTCTACATCCCTGTTTTTTCTGATCAGCAGCGACTCCCCCGTCATCTCCTCCGGCTTCTCCAGGCCCATCATCTCAAGCAGCGTAGGCGCGACATCGGCCAGGCAGCCGCCCTCCCTGAGGGTATAGGCTGGATCGTAATTCACCAGAATAAAGGGAACGGGATTGGTGGTGTGGGAGGTCAGGGGCTCTCCCGTCTCCTTGTTCACCATCTCCTCGGCGTTGCCGTGGTCGGCACAGATGAACAGCTGGCCGTTTGCCTGTTCGACGGCCTCCACCACCCGGCCGATGCACTGGTCCAGACAGGCCACGGCTTCGATGGTGGCTTCCTCCACGCCGGTATGCCCCACCATATCCGAGTTGGCGAAGTTGGTGATGATGACGTCATATTCGCCGGAATGGATCTTCTCCACCAGGGTGTCGCAGATCTCCTTCGCGCTCATCTCCGGCGCGAGATCGTAGGTCGCCACCTTCCGGGACGGGATCAGGAAGCGGTCCTCCCCCGGGTTGGGCGCCTCCACGCCGCCGTTGAAGAAGAAGGTCACGTGGGCGTATTTCTCCGTCTCGGCGATCCTGGCCTGCTTCTTGCCGTTGGCAGCCAGCCACTCGCCCAGGGTGTTGGCCATGACGAGCTTGGGGAAGGCGACCTCCTTATTGGGGATCGTCACGTCATAATCCGTAAAGCAGACGTAGGTCACCTGCTTCCGGGGGCCCCTGTCGAAGCCGTCAAAATCGTCGCAGCAGAAGGCGCGGGTGAGCTCCCTGGCGCGGTCCGGTCGGAAATTGAAGAAGATGATGGAATCCCCGTCGTCGACGGTGGCCACCGGCGCGCCGTCCTTCATCACCACCGTGGGAAGTATGAACTCATCCGTCTCGCCCTTGTCATAGGACTGGGTCACGGCCTCCACAGCGGAATCCGCCGTCACGCCCTCGCCGAGGGTCAGGGCCCGGTACGCCTTCTCAACGCGATCCCAGCGGTTGTCCCGGTCCATGCCATAGTACCGGCCGCCCACCGTGGCGATGGCGCC
>JAZSAA010000308.1:0-3266 GCA_045601625.1 Clostridia bacterium
CTCATACTGTTCACGGATGCCCGCCAGCTGCTCCTGGAGGGATTTCGCGCCCTCCCCGCGGTCCACCAGGCCGTAGACCGTCTCGAAGAACTTGGGCTTGACGCCCTCGAAGTCCTTGGAGGTGCGCGCCGCCTGCATGGCCCTGTAGTCGTCGAACTGACCCTGCAATGCCTTGTAGTCGTCGCTCTCCTTGGGGTCGGGGGTGGTCAGTCCCTTCTCCCACTCGGCCTTGGCCTGCTCCAGCGCCGTCTTCTGGGCCTGCTTCGCCGCCGCCTTGGCGATGTAGCCGTCGTCCAGCGCCCGGCCGTACAGGGTAAAGACCTGCTCGGTCTTCTGCTCGGCGGTCAGCTGGTCGTTCGCCAGGATGTCGTTCAGCGCCTTCCGGGTGAAAATGTTCGCCATATACTCCTCCTTTTTAACGGTCACGGTGCCGCGCCTCAAATCTTTGATTTGAGCCGTCGGCAGTTTCGCCCTATGGGCGAAACCGACAAGTCCTTCGGAATTGGGCGGGCTATTTTTGCCCTCTGGGCAAAAACGACCGGTCCGGAATCGAAGATTCTGGCCCGGTCGCCCGGGGATAGCACAGCGGCCGCGCGCCGAGATGCTGGGAGACCAGAGTCACTCTTTCTCGAAAAATGCCCCGTCCTCCTCCACCGTCTAGCCCTCGCCGCGAATCTTCGCCACCGCCGCCTCGGCCTGCGCTTCACTCTCCCCAAGATACCACTGCCGCAGCTCGGCCTTGCTCATGACCCCGCTGTTCACCAGCAGCAATCGCTGCTGCAACTGCGCGTCCACGTCGGTGAGGATGGAATCGTCCCACTCAAAGGACGCCGCCCACTCCCCGGCAGGCGCGAGGTTGTACAGCGTCGCATACACATCCATCGCCCGCAGCACGTCCCGCAGGCACTTCTCCAGCGCCTTCTGGTTGTCGGCGACGGTGGCATAACTGCGCTGCTTGACGATCCTCAATTCCGTGGCCGTCCTGGCATCCACGTTGGCGTCCGAGAACGTCCCCCGGCTCAGTCCGCAAAGATCCTCAAACCTTATCAGCAGCTGGTTCAGCCCATTCACCAAACTGGCGTCCCGCAGCGCCGGCGCGAAGACCTGATAGGTGCTCTCCGCCCCGGTGTCCACCGCCCGGAACAGCCGCTCGTTCAGCTTCGGCAGCTTGTGCCCCTTCCCGTCGCTCTTCTCATACAGCGCCGTCGGGTCCACGTCCACGGCCAGCTCGCCGCCCTCGAACTCCCAAAGCAGCCGGGAATACTGAAGGTCGATCTCCCGGGCCACGTCCACCGCCCTGGCGAACACGCTCGCCCCCAGGGCGCAGTCCGCGTCCACGGTATTCGCCGCGGCCACCTTGTACCAGCCGAACAGCATCCCGCCCGCGCCGGTCACGGTCACCTCCGGCTCCAGCGCCGCCCAGCGCTCCACCGAGGAAAGCGGCACCTCGGTGCCCAGGGAATCCGCATGGGTGGTCTTGAACGCCCGCTGGGTGATGGTCACGTCCTCGCCGTTCAAGGTGTGCCGCTCCAGCCGGGTATAAATCGTCTCCCCGTCCCGGAACACGTCCGGGATGATCACATCGGAGAGGTTCCCCGCCCCGTCAAACGCCAGCGGGTACAGACTCCAGTCCGGCGCGAAGTCGAAGTAAATGCGCCCCGTCGCCGGGTCCGGGCAGGGCTTCACGATCATGCCGCCGGCGGCGCACCCCACCTCCAGCTTCAGCCGCAGTACGCCCAGCAGCCCCTCGAAGGTCTCCTCCAGGAATTCCGAGCGCTCGTTCGTCTCGGCCTTCCCCTCGGCATCCTCGCTCCAAGGTTGCCCGACCGAATCCTTCGGAATCGGGCGGGCAATTTTCGCCTTTGGCGAAAACGACCTGCCCGGAATCGAAGATTCTCGGTCAGGTCGCCTTGCCTTCACGGTAGCCTTCATCTCCAGCACCACCTGCCGGGCGATCTCGCTGGCGGCCATGGCGCACAGGTTCAGGCTCTTCACCTTCTCCGGCTCCTTCCACGGCGCCCGGTCGTGATACAGCTCCCGCCACAGCGACAGCGCCCGCGCCATCTCCGGGGCGAGCGGCGTCCTGATCTGCTCCGCTGCAGCGATGTCTTTGTACGGAATCAAACGGCTCCACCACCTTCTGACCGCCTCAGCGATCCGTTGAATTATCGTCATAGACACCTCGTTGGAGTATTTAGTATCTAGTATTTAGCATTTAGTGAATGTAGAAATCCTCCGGATTTCTTTTGACATAAGCTGGCACGACAACCTTCCGACTTCCGCCCATTTAATAAAAACAAATCCGTCAGGATTTGCACCATCACTAGATACTAGATACTAAATACTAAATACTCAATTCACAGTCCCTTTCTCCGCCAGATCGACTCCGTCGCGTACCTGACGGCATCTATCGCGTGGTCGTCCCCGTCCGGGTAGCTGTTCAGAATCTCCCCGTCCCTGTTTCGCTCGTACTCATAAGCGCTGAACTCCCGCGCCGCGTTCGGGCACCGCGCCGGGTCGATGACGATGGCCTTCAACCCCTGCAGCCACTTGAATCCATACCGCCGGGAGTCCGGCCCCTTGATGGCCCCGCGGCACATGCTGCCGTAAGCCCGGTAATCCTGAATCGACTTCTCCTCGGCGCTGTCGGCGGTGATCAGGTCGAAGTCCCGCACGCCCTTTAATTCCTTCAGCGCCGCCCAGGTCTGGGCGTTGGACTGCTTGTTGGCCCGGTATTCGTCGATCAAATACAGCATCCGCCGCGCCGGGTCCCAGTGGACCTTGACCCACTGGAACGGGTCGGGATACCAGCCCCAGTCGATGCCCATCAGGATCCGGTCAAAACCGGCGATCTCCCCATCCGAAATCTCCCTGATCTCCAGGTTGTCGAACACCTCGCCGCCGGTGCCGGTGGCCTCGCCCAGGTAGTCGTGCCGGTAGGCCCGCCCATCGGTGTCCCGCACGTGCTCGGCCTCGGCGATGAACTGCGGCCCCAGCCATTCCTCCGGCGCTTCCAGATACGTCGAATGATGCCGCAGCCGGTCCGCCCTGTCCTCCAGCGCGTCCTTGTTCACCCAGCTGTCCCGGGTGATGGGCGGGTTGTAGGTCTCGAAGTTCCAGAAGGTCGCCCCGCCGCGCATCGTCGACTGGAGGATGTTCCGAATCTCCGCCCGGCCGGCGAACTGGTCCAGCTCCTCGAAGTGGGTCACGGCGATGTACCCGAACGGCGCTTTGATGGACTTGATCTTCATGGGGTCGTCCGCGCC
>JAZSAA010000309.1:0-15260 GCA_045601625.1 Clostridia bacterium
TTTCTTTTGATTCAAGGGATCAAGAAACGTTGAAGCCTCTACCGTTTCCTTATAATCAAACAAATCCGTCAGGATTTGTACCGCCACTAAATACTAACCACTAAATACTCAAATTCTGATTTATCGAGCAACAGCTCGATATATCAGAATTTGTCAGGCTGGTGGAAACCTAAATGCAGGGGCGCCACAACGGCGCCCCTACAACAGCTCGACAAATCAGAATAATCCCGTACCACAGACCTGCCATTCAGATCATTTCAGTTGCGCTGTATGCGCTTCATTTACGATTTTCTCAATCACGCCTTCATCCAGCTGCGCATCGCATCGCGCCTCCGGCACGATGTCGGCCAGGAATTCGATGTTTCCGTTACCGCCGGCGATGGGGGAGAATTCCAGCCCCGCCACCCGCCAGCCCAGCCCGGGCGCGAATTCGACGATTTCCTTCAGCACATCCCGGTGGGTTTCTGCCTTCGACACGATGCCGCCCTTTCCTACGCGCTGGCGTCCGGCCTCGAACTGGGGCTTGACGAGGGTGATCACCCGTCCGACGGGACCCAGGGTTTCAAACAGCGCGGGAAGGATAAGCCGAATGGAGATGAAGGAGACGTCCATCACAGCCAGCGTCGGGGGCTCGGGAAACATGGAGGACGTCAGCGTCCGGGCGTTGACCCGTTCCATGCTCGTCACCCGGGGGTCTCCCCGCAGGGATTCGTGCAGCTGGGCGGTGCCCACATCCACGGCGTAGACGTGTTTCGCGCCATTCCTGAGCAGCACGTCGGTGAAGCCGCCGGTGGACGCGCCCACGTCCAAGCAGACCAGGCCGCGCACATCCGCGCCGAAGGCGGTCAGCGCCTTCTCCAGCTTCAGGCCGCCCCGGCTGACATAGGGGTGGGTTTCGCCGATGACGGCCAGAATATCGGCCTGCGTCACCTTTCTGGCGGGCTTGTCGATGGGCAGGCCGTTCACCGTTGCCAGCCCCGCTTCGATCAAAGAACGGGCGCGCTCCCGGCTGGGCGCGAGTCCCCGCGCCGCCAGCGCGGCGTCTGCCCGCATGGTATCCGGATTCGGCATGTCTGTCTCACCTTCCAAATGATTCCATTTCTGCCAATATATGCAAAATGCACAAAAATAAATTGACAATATTGTGATTAACATATAGAATGTATTTGAAATATATTTCAAATACATGACAGAAGGAAGGAATGAACCGATGAAGAAAATCCTGACTACGGTGGTATTGACCCTTTGCCTGATGCTCGTTACACAATCCATGGCCCTCGCCGTGTCGGGACCGGCGGCGTTGAGCGTCAAAACCGCCCTTGCCGACGAGGTGTTCCGCCAGGTCAATATGGAGCGAACGAAGAGAGGCCTTGGCATGCTGCGCCTCAGCGTCGAGCTGAACCGGGCCGCCCGAGTTCGGGCCAATGAGATCACTCGCAGGTTCAGCCACACCCGTCCCGACGGCCGCGCCTGGCGCACGGTCAGCGCCGCCGCCTACGGCGAGAATATCGCCATGGGTCAGCGCACCGCGGACAAGGTGATGGCGGCCTGGATGACCTCCAGTGGCCACCGGGCCAACATACTGCGCCCGTCCTACGGCAGCATCGGCGTGTGCGCCGTCGTGTCCGGCGGCGTGACGTATTGGGTGCAGCTGTTCGGGAAGTAAAGAACCGCCAATCAGATCGCGTTGCGCAACGTGTATTTCTACAAAAGAGCTGTGCAGATTCTTCGACTTCGCTCAGGATGACGACGCAAATAGACGTGTCATCCTGAGCGAGGATGAAGGATCCTTTTGTGCCGTTCATCCTACGATGTTGTTCATCCACACGCCCCTGCGCAGCAGCACGTAGCCGAAGGCGCACTTGATGATCTCGGCCAGCTGCACCAGCAGGTAGATGGTCTCCACCGGCAGCCGGGTCAGGTGGACCAGGCACCAGGCGACGGGCACGCTGATCAGCCAGGTGTAGCCGCTGTCAAACAGGAAGGTGATCAGGGTCTTGCCGCCGGAGCGCAGTATGAAATAGGCGCTGTTGCAGAAGGAGATCAGCGGCAGGCAACAGGCGTAGATCCGCAAAAAGCGGGTCGCCAGCCGGCGCACGGCGTCCGTGGTCTGGTACACGCTGGGGATCAGCGGCGCGACTGCCTGCATCAGGATCAGCGTGACGGCGCTGAGGAACAGCGAAAACGTCACCAGCTTCCACGCCTTGTCCTTTGCGCCTTTCATGTTGTTCGCCCCCAGGGACTGGCCGACGATGATGGACGTTGCGGCGCCCATGGAGAGTATGGCCACGGAGAACAGGTTTGACACGGTACTGGAGATGTTCATCGCGGCCACCACGTCCAGCCCCCGCACGGAATAGCATTGCACCAGCACGGTCATGCCCGTGGACCAGAGGCACTCGTTCACCAGCAGCGGCATGCCCTTGACGGTGATCTGCCGGGCCAGCGCCCCCGGCACCCGCGGGCTGCTGTAGACGCCCCGGGCAAATGGGTAGCGGTCGGCGTTGCCGTGGGTGCATACGATGACGATAGCCAGCTCCACGAAGCGGGAAAGCACGGTGGCCATGGCCGCGCCCCGCACGCCAAGCCTGGGAAAGCCCAGGTGGCCGAAGATCAGCAGGTAGTTAAACGCCAGGTTTACGAACACCGCCACGATGCCTGCGAACATCGGCAGCCTCGTCTCGCCGCACTCCCGCAGGGTGCTGGCGTACACCTGGGTCAGCGCGAAGGGCAGCATCCCCCAGAGCATGACGTGCAGGTAGTCCAGGCCGTAGCCCAGCGTTGCGGCGACGCGCACGGTGTCGGATTCGTCGTGCAGGAAGCGTTTGATCAGCGCCTCGCCCCCCAGCAGGAAGATCGCCGCGGCGGCCGCGATCAGCACCGCGCACAGGTACAGCTTGTAGCGGAAGCAATGGCGCACGCCCTCCTGGTTGTTCGCACCGTAGTATTGCGCGGAGAAGATGCCCGCGCCGGAGATGCCGCCGAACACGCACAGGTTGAACACGAACATCAGCTGGTTCACGATGGACACGCCGGACATTTGCTCCGTGCCTACCTGGCCCACCATGACGTTGTCCAGCAGGTTCACGAAGTTGGTGATGGCATTCTGTATGACGATGGGGATCAGTATGGAAAGCACCATGACGTAGAAGGCCCGGTCGCCGATGAGGGCCGTCTTTAATGGACGTCGGTTCCTGAGATCGTTTTGCATGGTGGAATGCTCCTTGTGTGCAGATACATGCAGTTTATCATATATTGGGGCGCGGCTCAACAAACGCCGTGAAAAGATTTGACATAATTCGGCAATGCGGGGCGGCGTCCCCTCTTTTCAAACGCTGCCGTTTCCTGTATAATGGCGGTGACGGGAGGCGTTTATATGGCAATGGATTTTCGCTCCGCCCGGTTCTGGGCGCAGGCGCTGATGGAGAAGGCGCTGTATCCCGGCGCGCGGGCGGTGGACGCCACGATGGGCAACGGCAGGGACACCCTGTGGCTGTGCCGGCAGGTGGGGGACGCGGGCCGGGTGTACGCCTTCGACGTGCAGCCGGAGGCCGTGGAGCGCACCCGGGAACGCCTTGAAGCCGAGGGGGTCTCGGATCGGGCGACGCTGTTCTGCCGGGGACACCAGGATATGGCCGGGTGCGTCCCGGAGCCGGTGGACGCGGTGATGTTCAACCTGGGCTGGCTGCCCGGAGCCGTCCACGCCGTGACCACGCGCACCGAAACGACCCTCCTGGCCGTTGACGCCGCGCTGTCGCTGCTCAGGCCCCAGGGGCTGATGACCGTCTGCGTCTACCCCGGACACGAGGAGGGGGCGCGGGAGCTGGCGGCGCTGACGGATTGGGCAAAGCATCTGGACCCGCGGCAATACGACGCGCTGCTGGAGTGTTACATGAACCAGCCCAACGACCCGCCGCAGCTGATCGCGGTGAAGAAGAAGGGGCAGGGGACCGACCGCAGGGGTGGCGCCATAGCCATAGAAGAACGATAGAGATGCAGCGGCGCCTGTCATGCGGCATGTGGCGGCGCAAGCGCCGCCGCAACAGGGCCGCGTGGTCGCAGGTTGCCGACGCTGCGGGCGTCACCGGTCCTGGTACATGCTGTACAAGCGGTAATACACGCCCTGCTTCGCCATCAGCTCCGCGTGGCTGCCCTGCTCCACGATGCCCTCGTCGGTGAGCACCAGTATGGTGGCGGCGTTGCGGATCGTGGTCAGCCGGTGGGCGATGGTGAAGGTGGTGCGCCCCTTCATCAGCCCCTCCAGCGACTGCTGCACCAGCTGCTCGGATTCGTTGTCCAGGGCGCTGGTGGCCTCGTCGAGGATCAGTATCGGCGGGTTCTTCAGAAAAACCCGCGCGATGGAGATGCGCTGCTTCTGTCCGCCGGACAGCTTCACGCCGTGCTCGCCCACGTAGGTGTCGTAGCCCTTTTCCAGGGCTATGATGAAATCGTGGGCCCCGGCCAGCTTCGCCGCCTCGATCACGTCCTCCCGGCTGGCCCCGGGCCGACCGTATTCGATGTTGGAGAGCACTGTGCCCGAGAACAGGTGCACGTCCTGCTGCACCATGCCGATCTGGCGGCGCAGCGATTTCAGGGTATACTGCCGGATGTCGGCGCCGTCCACGCGGATGGCGCCGGCTTTGACTTCATAGAACCGGGGGATCAGGCTGCACAGCGTGGTCTTGCCGCTTCCGGAGGGTCCCACCAGCGCGACACTCTCGCCGGGATTCACGTGCAGGCTGATGTGGCTGAGCACGTCGCCGCCCCCTTCGGCATAGGAAAAGGACACGTCGTCGAACTCCAGCTCGCCCCGCACGTCCTTCAGCTCCACCGCGCCGGGCAGGTCCCGTATGGTGGCAGGCACGTCCATCACCTCGGCGAAGCGCTCGATGCCGGTGATGCCCCGCTGGAAGTTCTCGGTGAACTCCACCAGCCGCCGGATCGAGGCCAGCAGCGTGGTGACGTACAGCAGGTAGGCCACCAGGTCCGCCGCGGTGATGCGTCCCCGGATCATGAAGATCGCGCCGACGCACACCACCAGGATGTACATGATGCCGTCGAACATGCGGGTGACCGAGTGGAACCCGGCCATGGCCCGGTACATGCGCTTCTTCACGGCCAGGAAGGCGTGGCTGTCCCACTCGAACTTCTCCTTCTCGATGTCCTCGTTGGCGAAGGATTTCACCACCCGTATGCCGGACAGGCTATCCTCGACCCGGGCGTTGATCTCGCCCAGATGGAACCGGGAGTCCTTGAAGGACTTCTGCATGGGCCGGGCAAAGTGGTTGCTGCACAGTACCATCAGCGGCAGCGCCGCGAAGATGATCAGCGTCAGGGGCACGTTCATGCCGCAGAGGATCGCGAAGGCCACGACTACCTTCAGGCTGGTGATGAACAGCTCCTCGGGGTAGTGGTGGGCGAATTCGGTGATGTCGAAAAGGTCGCTGGTGATGCGGGACATGATCTGGCCGATCTTGGTGGAGCTGTAATAGGCGTGGGGCAGCTCCATCAGGTGGGCGAACAGGTCGCGGCGCATGTCCGTTTCGATGTGGGTGCCCATGATGTGGCCCACGGATTGCATGAAGTAGTTGGCCGCGGTGTCCACGACGCGAAGCGCCACGTAAAGCGCCCCCAGTCGCACGACGGTGGCCACGGTCAGCCCTGCCAGGTTGGTCGCGCCCATGTTGGTGATGTAGCGCACGATCATCGGCAGCACCAGGTCACAGGCCGTGGTCAGCGCCGCGCAGAAAAGGTCCAGCGCCAGCACCGGCAGATACGGCCTGAAATAGGGCAGGAAGTATTTGAACAGCCGCAGGGTTTCACCTGCGGAACGGCGCTTGCGGGGTTGTGACATTGGGCGGCCTCCGATGCATCGTTTTGCTGTGGCGTATATCCTTATCGTCAATGATAGGATATTTATGGAAAATGTCAAGGGAAAACGGATTAATTAAATATCGGTTAACCGGTGCCGATCCGCCCGTTTCCCACGTCCTTTGTTATGGGAGGCGGAATTGATTCGCTTTGTGGAGAACGCCGATCTTTTCAAACAAAAATGATGCAGAATTGACACATAACAAAGCCGCGAACGATTGACAAATCCGCTTTATATAAGGTAAAATGTGGTTATCATGGCGTGGAATGCTCAGAAGTCATTTCACGGGCGCGTAAGGAGTGCTGAACATGTTCAAGAAATGGTTCTGCCTGGCATTGGCGTTGATGCTTGCCTGGGCGTCCCTTTCCCTCGCGGAGGATATAGCGATCGAAGAGGAAGCGGCGATCCCGGAGGTGTCCGGCGACGAGCTGGTCATCGAAGAGGTGATCGAGGAGGACGGGCTCGACTCGGTGGAGGACCTGGAGCTGAGCCTCTCGGAGGACGACCTGGGCCTTTTGGAGCTGGACCAGGATGTCGATGGCGACGCGAGCCTGGACGCCGCCGACGTCCTCGACGGGGCGGAGGCCGGCATCGACGCCAACCGCAGCGAGAAGCTGACCCTCAACTTCAGCAAGCTCCTCATCGGCGTCAAGGAGAAGTGCACGGTTCTCAAGGCCACGCGGAGCCCCGAGGACGCCAGCGATACCGTCACATGGTCGTCTGACAAGAAATCCGTGGTGAAGGTGGACAAGAAGACCGGCAAGCTCACCGGCGTCAAGAAGGGCAAGGCGACCATCACCGCCAAGACGGCCAGCGGCCTGAAGGCCAAGTGCGTGGTCACCGTCAAGAAGAAGCCGGGCAAGGTGACGATCAGCCCTACCGAGCTGTCGCTGACCGTCGGCGAAACCCGAAAGGTCAAGGGCAAGATTCCGTCGGGCACCGGTTCGACGATCAGCTACACCTCCTCGAACAAGAAGGTCGCCAAGGTGGACAAGTACACCGGCGAGGTCACCGGCGTGGCTCCCGGCACCGCGACCATCACGGCCAAGACCTTCAACGGCTACAAGGCGACCTGCGAGGTGACCGTCTCCGCCGGAGTGGCGGAGGTCTTCCTGCCCCAGACGCTGACGGTTGCCGTGAATGAGACGAAGGCCGTCACGGCCACCGCTGCCGACGGGAACGGGGACGCGGTGGAGACGACGTTTACCTATTCGGCCCAGGACGGCACGGGCAGCGTCTCCGTCGACGCGGCGAGCGGCGAGGTCACGGGCCTGACCGTGGGCACCGCCACGATCCGCGTGACCGCCGGGAACGGTGTTTCGACCCACCTCGAAGGCGGCGCGGCCGTGGAGACGGTGTGCGAAGTGAACGTGGTGGAGGCGCAGGACCGGGTGGAACTGGCATCCAACGATATCACCATCGGCGTTGGACAGAAATACGACCTGAATCCCAGGGCAGTATCGGCGGACGGCTTTGAGCTGGAGGGCGTGACCTTTACCGCCACGAGCAGCGACGAGAGCGTCATGACCGTCAGCAGCAAGGGCGTGGTAAAGGGCGTGGGGCCGGGCAGCGGCGTCGTCACGGTGACGGCCTCCAACGGCGCGGTGGCGACCTGCAACGTAACGGTCCAGGAGGGCGAGACGGACGAGGTGAGCTATCGCCTCTTCGCCGCCTACAGCTATTACGACAGCCTGCCCTTCGTCAAGCGCAACGCCGAAGGCATGGCCAAGGTGTTCAAGAAGTCGAACATCGGCGGACAGACCTACGACACGAAGGTCCTGGGGAATCCCAGCAAGTCCAGCATCCTGTCCGGCATCTCCAGCTTCTTTGCCGATGCGGACGACAACGACGTGAGCATCGTCTATTTCTGCTCCCATGGCCACAACAACAAGAGCAGCTATACCAGCTACAGGCTGTCGCTGAAGGGCTATGACAGCAACAAGAACGACACCAAGTACTACCTGACCTCCAAGGAGATCTTCAACAGCGTCCAGGACATCAACGGCAATGTGATACTGATCCTGGATTCCTGCTACAGCGGCACCTTCATCAACGACATGAAGAGCAAGCTGGATGCCGAGGACGGCCGGATCGCGGTGCTCACCGCGGCCTCCAACACCCGGGCCACCTACTACAACAAAAAGTCGAAATCCGTCGATTTCTTCACGTTCTTCCTGCTCCAGGGACTGGGCTACAACGAGAAGGAGGGCTGGTGGAACAAGAACTCCAGCGGCGACAAGGGCAGCTATCCCGGCTACTTCTCGGCGGACGAAAAGGGCAACGACGACGGCGTGGCCACGCTGGGCGAGTTCTACAACTTCGCCAAGAACTGTATCGATGAGAATATCCCCAATTACATGAAGAAATCCTGGTATTGGGGCGATACCAGCAAGGTGCAGAAGACCCGCTTCTATGCGGGCAGCCTGAAGAACCTGGTCATCTACCAGCCGGACTGATACCGGCACACAACAAAGCGGGCATCGGATCGAACCGATGCCCGCTATATGTTTATTGCTCAGGCCTTGGCCAGGTCGTAGATCTCGGCGCGCAGGGCGGGGGAGACGGACCGGACCGCCTGCATGCCCCGGGAGGCGCAGTAGTCGGCCACGGCGTCGGACAGGCTTTTGCCGAAGGTGCCGTCGATGCTGCCCTCGTAGAACCCGATGGAGGTCATTGCCAGCTGGAACCTGGCCACCAGCGGCCCCTCGCAGCCCGGCGTCAGGGTGGCGTACTCGGCGACGATGTCGTCCTCGTACATGATCTGATCGAGCAGCGCGGCGCTGGCGACGCCATTGACCGTCTCCCCGGCGGCCGCCTGGTAGCGCATGACGGCCAGGGTGGTGGCTTCATCGTAGACGCCGCTGGGGCTGCCGCTGTAGAAGCCCAGGCCGATGAGCCGCCGCTGCAGGTCGGCCACCTCCTCGCCGGAGGCGCCGCGTCCCAGGCCGCCCGAGATATTCTCCAGGGGACTCGCGGCCAGGAACTGGCGGTAGGTCAGCCTGCAATCCTCGGAATACCCCTGGACCTTCAAAAGGTCCCGCAATCCCGTCTTTTTCGCTGCGCCGGTAAAGATTCTGACCGTGGTGCCCTCGGGGCAATGCTCAGAGATCCAGCGGGCGTCCTCCCAGAGCAGGCGGATGCAGCCGTGGGAGGCCTTCGTGCCCAGCTGGTCCAGCGCCTCCCGGTCGATCGTCCCCATGTCCTTCTCGGCATAGGGCACGGAATGGAACAGTATGCTGCCCTTGATGCGGGTGGCAAACTTGACGTAGCATTTGAACTTGGTGATGTAGTACCATTCCATGCGGTCGGTCGAAGGCCGGGACTGTTCCATCTGGAAGGTGCCCAGGGGCGTGTAGTTTTCGATCCCGGTGGAGCAGATCATCTGCCTCACGATCGTGCGGTCGGCATTGCGGTAGACAGTGGTGATCTGATTGGTTACGTCGACCTCGACGGAATATGTATCTGCGCTGGCCGCCCTCGCAGGGCAGGGCGCCGACAGCGCGCACCAGAGCGCCGCGCAGGCCAGAGCGGCCAGGCGAATCAGGCGATGGGACATGGGTATTACCTCCAAACAATGGGGATTGCTGGGATTGTGACACAATATGCGATAGTGTCATTCTACTCTGAATTGGTTATCTGCGCAACGCATCTTACACACTTTACACAGAAAAAATACAATTATGTATATAATTCAACGTGCCTTGTGGGATTCAGGGTATTGACAGACGGCTGAAAAAGCGCTATAATAACCCTCGTCGAAAGGACATGCACCATTAGCTCAGTTGGTAGAGCACCTGACTCTTAATCAGGGTGTCCAGGGTTCGAGCCCCTGATGGTGTACCAGACAGACCGTATCCGTGCAGGATACGGTTTTTTTATATCTGCTGGACGAAAGCAGGGCGCATAATCTCTAAATGCAGGTTGCCGCGATCCGGAAAGTATGGTAAAATAGACAAAGGCTGTTACAGCTGGGAAAGATTCAGATACGATTGTACAAATCGTTGGATTAAGGAGGATATTCCTATGAAGAAGCGACTGAGCGTCATCTGCCTCGTCGTGATCCTGTTGACGGCATGTCTGGCTTCGGCAGAAGGGCAGGCTCCATCTTCGCTGGATTACCTGGCGCAGCAGCTGGAAGTCCCCGCCAGCACCTTGCTGGAGGTTGGCGAGAACGTCCAGGACATCTATTCTGAGCTGAATTTCCAGCCGGGCATGCATGTCTACCCGGAGAAGTTTGACCTTCGGGAGCACGGCCTGGTGACTCCGGTAAAGCTCCAGAACCCCTGGGGCACCTGCTGGAGCTTCGGCACCATCGCGGCCTGCGAGAGCAGCGTGCTGAGCATGCTAGGGCTGACCGCGGAGGAGTACGAGGCGAAGTACGGCAAGCCGCTGGACCTGTCGGAACGGCACCTGGCCTGGTTCATGGCCAACGCACTGCCGGAGCTTTCCGATTATCCCGAGGGCGAATACCCCTTTGACGAGAGCCAGGCGGGCGAGGGCTTCCATACCCCGGAGACCGCAGGCCCGGTTCTGAACCTGGGCGGCGATTCGATGTTCTCCACCTCAACGCTGGCCGCGGGCATGGGCGTGGTGGACGAGACTCTCGCCCCTTACCGGAGCAACGCCGGCGACCTGTCCGCCACCAGTGACTGGAGCCTGCCGGAGACGATTCGTTTCGTACAGAAGTACGAGCTGAAGGACTCGAACGTACTGCCGAGCCCCGCCGGCCGGGACGCTGACAACCAGTACTTCTACCGCCCGGAGGGCACCTGGGCCATCAAAGGCGAGCTGCTGAAGGGCCACGGCGTCACCGTCGATTACCTGGCCGACCAGTCCATGCCCGAGCTGAGCATGGAAGAGAAGCGCGAGATCCTAAAGGAGCGGATCGAGGACGCGGACGGCGTGTCCGAGGCGGACAAGGACGCCTATGTGGAGGCCCGCATCGGCGCGACGGACCTGTCCACGCTCACCGATGAGGCCCTGGCCCACCTGGTGGTGGTGCGGTGCCTGGTCAACGGAAAGCCGGAGGACACCTACGACGTGGCCAGTCTCGATCACGACGCACTGGCCCGCCTGATTACGACTGACCACTTCGGCGATCCCTATGACAGGATCGTCGAGGAGGAGGCTGAAGACGCCCGGGAGAAGCGTTATATGAGCTTTACAGGCAGCGATCCGGTCGTCTACGCCCAGTACACCTACGACCTGAAACTCTCCAACCATCTCGTATGCATCGTGGGTTGGGACGACACCTTCCCGGCGTCCAACTTCGGCGAGGAAAACCAGCCCCCGGCCGACGGCGCGTGGATCGTCAAGAATAGCTGGAGCAAAGACTGGGGCACGGACGGCTATTTCTATCTGTCCTATTACGACAAGAATATTGACAATGTGGAGTGTCACGACTTCATCCATCCCGACGACGTGAAGAACATCGACCGCCTGAACCTGCTGCAATACGACATCATGCCCGTAAACTATGTCAGCTCCACGCTGTTCGACGCGCCGGTGTACGCCGCCAACGTGTTCAGCATTGAAGAGGACAGCGTGTTGCAATACGTGTCCACCATGACCGGCGATATGAACGCGCTGGTTACCGCGTCCATCTACCGTCTGAACGAGGGTGCGACGAGCCCCACCGACGGTCTGATGCTGGAGACCGTCAGCCAGACCTTTACCTACGCGGGCTACCACCGCATCAGCCTGCCGGAAAACCTGGCGCTTAACGCGGGCGATACCATTGCCATCACAGTGCTGGAGCGTGTGCCCGGGGCGAACGGTGCGAAGTATGCGCTGGTGAACACCTCCAGCCTGAACGAAAAGGGCATGGCGTACTATAACGACCATCATGTGGGGAAGTCGGAAGACCGGGTGATGCGCTACAGCGTGGGAGTGGTCAACCGCGGCGAGAGCTTCCTGCGCCTGCCGGGCGAGGACTGGATGGACTGGGCGGACGTCCTCGAATACATCGGCGGGAAGGGCAGCTGCGCCTGCATCGCCTACGACAACCTGCCCGTCAAGGGTTACGCCTATCCCATGGAGGAGGTGCTCGGTGCCCACAAGCTGGACGACCAGATGGACATCCCCGACGGCGCCGCCGCCATCTGCCCGGACTGCGGCTATGTGCTCAAGAGCTACCTCAATTAACCCCGCGTTCGTGAATTGTGCGTTTTCCGGGAATTTTATGCAAACAATTAATCTGTTTGGGGTTGCACAGATGACTGTTTTGCGCTATAAGTAATTGATTGGGTGTTATTTTTGATTTTCACGGGAGGTCGTCGCCGCGGTGCTCGGCCTCAGGGAGTATTGGATGAAGAAGCCGGACAAATCGGTGTTGACCCAGACGGCGCGGGTGGCGCTGGGCGTGGCGGCGATGGTGGCGGTGATGCTGGCCGTCTACGCCATACTCGGGAAGCTGACGCCGCCGGTGGCCTTCGGGGCGCTGTACGCCGGGGCGCTGGGTGTGGCGAACTTCTTCGCGATGGGCCTGGTGGTCCAGGATATTGCCGACCGCATGGCGGAAAGGCAGCGCACCGAGGAGGAGATCGCGGAGCTGTCGATGCAGATGCGCAACCGCATGCGCCTGTCCTACAACGTCCGGATGATCGCCCTGTTCATACTGCTGGCCCTGGGCATCGCGGCGCTGCACTTCGATCCGCTGGCGTCGATACTGGCGGCGCTGTTTCCCAGTGTAATCATACGGATACTGCAAATCGTCGAGGCCAAAAAGGCCCGCAAAGCCGAAGGAAGTGAGAAGCTTTGAGCCAGGAGTTTACCGTAACCGGCGCGAAGATACTGTTTCAGATCCCCGTGTTTGGCGGCATCAACATCACCGAGACAGTGGTCAATACCTGGATTGTCATGGCGATCATCGTGGGGCTGTGCCTGTTTCTGACCCACGGGATACAGCCCCACGGCCGCACGAAGCGCCAGATCGTCGCCGAGTTCATCGTCACGAAGGTGAACGGCATGGTGGGCGAGAACATGGGCGAGCACTTCCTCCACGTGGGCTACGCGCCGCTTATCGCCTCCATCATGGGCCTTTCGGCGCTGTGCTCGCTCTCCGGCATGGTGGGCATGTACGCGCCCACCTCCGACCTCTCCACGCTGCTGGGCTGGTCGCTGATGGTGTTCGTGCTGATCACCTACAACAAGTTCCGCGCCGGCGGTCCGGTGGGCTACATCAAGGGCTATTTCCAGCCGATCCCGGTGCTGCTGCCCTTCAACATCATCTCCGAGTTCGCCACGCCCCTGTCCATGGCGTTCCGTCACTTCGGCAACATCGCCTCGGGCACGGTCATCATGGGGCTTTTGCGCTGGGCGCTGGCCAACCTGTCGTTCATGATCTTCTCGAAGCTCCCCGGCGCGCTGGGCCGGGTGTTCGGCCAGATCCCGCTTTTCCAGGTAGGTATACCGGCGGTGTTCTCGATCTACTTCGATATCTTTTCCAGCGTACTTCAGGCATTCATATTCTGCATGCTGACGATGATGTACATCGGCTCGGCGGCGGAGGAATGATATATCACTCAATCGATCTTATTGTTGGGAGGACAAGACAATGAATGAAAAACTGTGGACCGAAGCAATCGTGATGGGTTCTTCCGCCGTGGGCGCCGGCCTGGCCATGATCGCCGGTATCGGCCCCGGTATCGGCGAAGGCTACGCTGTCGGCAAGGCCTGTGAGGCCATCGGCCGCCAGCCGGAATGCAAGGGCACCGTCCAGTCGACTATGCTGCTGGGCTGCGCCGTCGCCGAGACCACCGGTATCTACGGCTTCATCGTCGCGCTGCTGTTGATGTTCGCCAATCCCTTCATCGGCAAGCTCCAGCAGTTCTTCTGATCGTAGATTCATACTTTTCCAGGAGGAAGAAACGTGAAGACATTGGAGTTTATCTCGATAGATGCCTGGACGATCATCTTCCAGATCTGCAACCTGCTGATCCTGTTCGCGCTGGTGAGGAAGTTCCTGTGGAAGCGGGTCATGGCCGTGCTGAACGCGCGCCAGAAGGAGCTGGACGGCATCTATGACGCCGCGGGCAGGGACCGCCAGGACGCGGCGCAGATGAAGGCGGACTACACCCAGCGCATGAGCGCCGCCCGCGAGGAGGCCGACCGCCTGGTGAAGAACGCGGTGGACACCGCCCACAACCGGGGCGACGCCATCGTGAACGAGGCCAAGGTCGAGGCAGCCCACCTCAAGCAGAAGGCGGAGCGGGACATCGAGCAGGAGAAGCGCAAGGCCTATTCCGAGCTGATGGGCGAGATCTCCGGCATGGCGGCGGACATCGCCGGCCGCATGGTGGAGCGGGAGATCAACGAGAAGGACCACCGCGAGCTGGTGGAAGAATTCATCAAAAGCGCAGGTGAAGCGTCGTGACGGGCCTGGCGAGGGAATACGGCGAGGGTCTGTACGAGCTGGCGCGGGATGAAGAACTCGGTCTGCTGATCTTCGAGCAGCTGGACGACATCAGCGCGCTCCTGAAGGAACAGCCGCAGTTCATACGGCTGCTTTGCTCGCGCGCCATCGAGCGGGAAAAGCGGTTGAAGGCCGTGGACGACACCTTCGGCAATCACGTGCATCCCTATGTGACCAACTTCATGAAGCTGCTGGTGGAGAAGGAGCACTTTGACGCCTTCCTTCTGTGCGCCCAGTGGTTTCATCAGCGCTACAACGAGGACAGCGGCATCGTGGAGGCCTTCGTGACCAGCGCGGTGGCGCTGACGGAGGAAGAGATGGCCGCGTTGCGGGTGAAGCTGGCCCACATCTCCGGCCGCCAGGTGAAGCTGATCGCGTCGGTGGACCCGTCGCTGATCGGCGGCGTGCGGGTCGAGATGGACGGCAGGCGCTATGACAACACGATTCAAGACAGGCTTGGCAGGCTCAAGCGCAGCCTGACCCGGACGCTGTAGGAAAGAGGGCAAGCAGATGCAGCTCAGACCTGAAGAAATATCCAAGATCATCAAGGATCAGATCAAGCATTACGATAACCAGATCATACAAACCGACGTCGGTACGGTTTTACTGGTGGGCGACGGCATCGCGCGGGTGTCCGGTCTGGAAAACTGCATGGCCAACGAGCTGGTGCGCTTTTCCAACGGCACCTACGGCATGGCGCTGAACCTGGAGGAGAACTCCGTGGCCGTGGTCATGCTGGGCGACGACCACGACATCAAGGAGGGCGACACGGTGGAGCTCACCCACGAGGTAGTCTCCGTACCCGTGGGCGAGGCGCTGATCGGCCGCGTGGTCGACGCGCTGGGCCAGCCCATCGACGGCAAGGGCCCCATCGATACGAAGGAGGAGCGCCGCATCGAGAGCCCCGCCCCGGGCATCATCGAGCGCAAGAGCGTGTCGGTGCCGCTGCAGACGGGCATCAAGGCCATCGACAGC
>JAZSAA010000310.1:0-13227 GCA_045601625.1 Clostridia bacterium
GAGCGAGGACGCCGTGAAGGCCGTCCACTTCGCCGAGGCGGGCCCCGAGATCATCGAGGCCAGCCAGGACGCCGAGGCCGTCAGCTTCGACGCCGCCAGCTTCTCGGTGTACGGCATCGTGTACACTGTGGATTTCCACTACGCCGCCAACGGCCAGACCTTTGACTACGGCATTCCCGGCGGCGATTGCGCCAGCCTGCGCGCGCTGCTGCCGGCGCTGAACGTCGCCTCCGACGATCCCGAGACCGAGGCAGACGAGTTGGAGGCCTTCATGGCCGCGATTGCGGACGTGACCTTCTCCAGCCCCGAGCTGGTGCGCGTGTGCCCCGTCGAGGCCGACACCACCGTGGGCGCGCTGCGGGCGGCGCTGGGCATCGAATCCGAGTATTCCGCCGCGCTGACCGAAGCGGACCGGGCCGAAATCGACGCCCGCGCGCTGACCGCGCCCGACTGGGCCCTGTTCAGCCTGGCCCCCTTCGCCACCGACGAGACCCTGACTGTCGCCATGGAAAATGGGGACAGCTTCGCCATTGCCGTCACCGACGCCCAGATCGCCACACGCGTGCTAGCCGCAGACGGGCAGGCCTACAGGATCACCCTGACCTTCGGGCCGGAGGCGGAAATTCCGCTGGACGCGGAGCTGGTGGCTCGGGAGATTTTCTCCAACGATCCCAATTACATCGGCTATGTGGTTTCCGCGGCAACCAGGCTGAGCGAGGAGGGCCTGAACAACGTATCTGACTACCGTTTCTTCGACATCGAAGTCCGGAAGGACGGCGAAAAGATCGAACCCGCCGCGCCGGTGCAGGTGAATATCACCTATGAGGACGCCGTGGATCTGCCGGAGGGCACCGAGTTGTCCGTGGTTCACTTCGCAGATGAAGGGATAGAGGTCATCCGGGATATCGCCCTCAACGAGGATAATACCTCACTCAGCTATGAGCAGGTCAGCTTTTCCGTATCCGGCACCATCGTTACAGGCAATCCCGCTCCGACGTACAATGAGAGCGATGTCATGCCAGGTAGATATATGCTGATCGCTGTGGTTGACGGGGAACGCTATATCATCCTGAACGACGGCACGCTGAAAAAGGCAGAGAGCTTCACAGATACAACGGTTGAGGTCGATTTCCCCATGGCCTGGATGTATATGAATGGCGATCATCTTGTCCACAGGGCGGATGCGGTCGATTACAACAATGACAAGCTTGCCTCTGCTTTCTATTGGCGCTATCTGGACGCCAATAAGGCCAACGCGCTTTCTGAGGACACCAGAGATAATACACTGCTTAAAAAAAACGACGACGGCTTTGACGTGGTTCAGACCAACGGGCGCTTGATCTATCCATGGACCAAGATCAAATATGACCCAAATGAGCATACCATCAGCAACGATACCGAAAACGGGCCAACCTACTACATTGGCGTTGTAAGCACGAATGGCGAACTGCACGTCACCGGCCTGAATGATCGGGAACACGCGGCAGAGATCTATATGGCCGAGATCACGGCAAATACGCCCGATAAAAAGATGCAGGTGGGAGCGAAGTACAACACCGTCAACCACATCGATATCGAAGTGGAAGGCACCGCAAATGTGACAGTGCCGCTGCGCAACGGCGTCTATTACTACAAGGATGGTAATACAGTCAAGTCGTTTGAGGTCACGGCGCAGAACCCCGTAGGCGTGAAATATGAAGGAAAGGTGCCGGTGACCCGCGACGACATCAAGACCGCGCGCGTCGTAGCTTATGTCAAGGACGGCAACGTGGATAAGGTCCAGCCTGATCTGTTCTACATCGCGGGCTACTCTGCCAACGACGCCACGGACCAGAGCACCAACCAGGTGCGCATTGAAGGCGTATACAAGGTTGCGGATTTGAGAAGTGTGACATTGACCCAGGAACAGCGGAACCTGTACAATCAGCTTACCCCGCAAGAAAAGGCTGATGTAGACGCAAAATATAATAGCGCAACTAGAACTTATGATCTCGATATCATACCGGATGCATTTGTTAACAACGGCAATGAAAATGACTTCATTCGCAAGCTGAGGCTGGACAACAGGGTCTATTATTCGGTTTCCACGGAGAAGCTGGTGAGCTTTGACATGATGTATGAGGGAAAACAGCTCTATGCCTCATACAACGATGCCCTTAATCAGTCCGACAATAAGCTGAAGGCCCAGGCCATGATCACCTTGTCCGCCAGCTTTGATTTCTGGGACGATGGAAATGAGTGCCCGCCGATTTATTGGACACCTGATAACAGAGGGGGAGAAACTAAAGTCCAATATAATTATTGGAAGCTTGGCGACATCATCGTCAGCGTTGGGGGCTCCAACGAGATGGGCATTGGCATGGACTTCGAGTTGGGCGACAAGAACCAGGGCCAGACCGGCACGCTGTCGGCGCAGATCACGAAGTATATCGTCGACCGCGCGGGCAACCGTATCCATCCCAATGCGCCCACGGAGAACACCTTCCACGTATACTGGAACCAGAGCATTGGGGATTCCCAGAATGTCCAGGGCAAGAACGTCGGCGCCTATCAGAGTTGGGAATTCAGCCCGAGCGAGTACGAAAACATCCATGACAAGCGCATGTCGGTCGGCACGGAGGGCATGGGCACCATCTACGATTACGACGTAAAGCCGGGTATGCTGTACATTGAAGAGGACCACAGCGAGGACAGGCTGGCCCGGAATATCGTGGACCAGGACGGCAGGAAGTGGAAGTACGTCGAGACCCGCCTGGAGACCGAATACGTCTGGCGCGACGACGGCTGCTATGGCATGAACCACGTCAGCAAGAACTATACGACGGAGGACGCGCACTATAATTCCAATCCCGAAGTGTTGGGCAATTACTACGATGTGAACGGCATCGGTGCCTTTAACGGCTTTGTGGAGTACTTCGTCTACAACGTGTATGAGCCTGACGTGGATATCGACGTCAGGAAGGTTTGGAAGGATCAGAACGACGCGCCGACCGACGCGCCGGCGGGTACATCGGTGACGATTACGCTGGGCCGCTATGAGCTTGTCCCCACTGTGGATTATGTCAATGGCACGCTGACCATTGGCCAGAATGTCAGCGGCGGTGAGGCAAATACCCCGTTCCAGGCGTCCTATCGGCTGCTCAAGGACGGCAAGCTGGTCAAGGTGGGAAGATATGAAGGCGGTAATGGAGGAACGACCACCATTACAGGCATTCCCGCGGGCGAGTATACCCTCGAGGTGAAGACCACGGCTCCGGGCTATACGGTTACAAATACAATCAGTCCCGAAACTGTGATCATTTCCAGCGAGCATCCGCAGGTGAGTACTACCGTTACCAGCACGCTTGCCAAAGAACAGTCGAACAACAAGAAGAAGATTACCGTGACCTGCGGAAATGAAAGAGGAGCAACCTTCTATGATTTGGAGACGTATCTGACTGAAGGCATGCAGTTCAAGCTCATACTGGACAGGCGTGGGCCGGCCCATGACGACGGGCTGAATCTTCGAATCAACGGAACATCCACACCCTATGACTGGAGAAAGGACCCCGATATACCTACCGGGCATTATGACCAGGATCAGATTAACGAGTTCAACAGCCAAGAGACTCGGGTCAAGCAGGAATTCACTTACACCGTTGGGAACGACGACATGGAACTGACGATCTATCACAATTGGGGCAAGGATGATGTCAGGTTCACGCTTCAGCCGATCGATGGTGGCGGCGATACTGAGGCATCTACAGGCATTGGAACCGTCGTGGCAGACCCGACCCAGGGCGGAACGCCCTCCGGTTCCGGCGAGGACGGGGACGTGCCTTCCTCTAACATGACCGGCCTGGCCTATCAGGTGGATGAAGGCTACAGCGAAGAGATCACCCTGAAGGACGGCGTATGGGCGGCGACGCTGCACAACCTGCCCTCCATGAACGAATACGGTCCCTATCTGTACTATATTGTCAATGAAACCTGTACGCCGGAGAACATTGTAACACGTAAGGAGATATGGGAAGATGGCGAGGGCCACCGGCTGACCTCCTCGGGCGAGACTGTGCTGGGGGTGACAAACTACGTCCAGGGCGATAAGCCGAGCATCCACATCCGCAAGGTGGACAAGGACGGCCATCCGCTGGCCAACGCATGGTTTGATCTGTATGACGGGAACGGCACAACCAAGGTTGCTGACGCAGCCGTTAAATCCGGATCGGATGGCATCTGCACCTTTACGGATCTTGTGGACGGCAATTACAAGCTTGCGGAGGCTACCTCGCCAACAGGCTATAAGCTGCTGCCCGGGATGATCCCGTTCACAGTCTCTGACGGCAAGATCATGTTCAACAGAGAAGGTTTGCCGGCGGCAATCAAAGACCTCGTGGATTTTGACGGGGAAACCTATACCCTGACCGTTGAAAACGAGCCGGACGTCGAAAGGTACCAGATTAAGGTGCTGAAGCGCTGGCAGGATGTGAAGGGCGACGAGATGGATCCCAGCGAAACCGAGGTCAAGGTCAGACTCCGGCGGCATAAGATCACTGAAAAGATAAAGCACCTGAAGGTGTTTGTGGAGATACCGCTAAAATATAAAAATAATGGACGCGATGATATTATCAAGGTACAGGAAGCGTATATCACCGGCGATACTGTCAGCATCAAATGGAACGACAACGGTCAATTTGATTGGATTCCACAAAGATTGTCGTGGTATTCCAATGAGGACGTTGTACAAGTTGTAGATACGACAGACCGCGAAGACGATAATCGCGATGAGGCCTGTTTTGAGCTTCGAAACCTGAGTAACGCCGCACAGAATAATATAGAAGTCCGGTTCAGGTATATGCTGGAAAGGATGGGTAGCGGTGATGCGATCAATCAGGATTGGTTCTGGGATAATATCAGCGGTACCACGATCAATATAACGCAGGGCACTCAGCCAATTCATAATCCTGAGGAAAGCACTGCCGATACCAGCTTCTCTGATGAACGGACGCTGAACGCGGGAAACCAATGGAGATTTACATGGACGATTAAGGGAAATGCGGATTCGGCGGATACAAAAACCTTTGCCGCAAGGAGTGCTGACGGAATCAGCTATAAATACTACATCGAAGAGATCGATGTGCCGGGGGATTACACGGTTTCCTACTCCGAAAACAACGGTAACGGCATCCAGCAGGGCCTGATCACCGTGTACAACCGTCGTAATACGGCGGATGTGCGCATCGTCAAGGTCGATAAGGGTGATGAGGAAACCAAGCTGGCTGGCGCGGTGTTCAAGATCCGCAGATTGAACCCGAACCAGAAGGGCCTGGCCTATGAAGATGAAGAATTTGAGCCAAAGAACGCCACGACGCAAGCCAACGGCGAGATTCGCTTTGACAAGCTGCCGATGGGCACCTACGAAATCAAGGAAACCCATTTGCCGGATGGCTATATTCAGGTTGGTGACGGCGCGTTCTACATTCGCATTACAACCAACGGTGTCGAGCGGATCATGAAGGACACCAACCTGACGCCGAACGAGTGGCAGACCGTGCCGAACGACGATTTTGTGACCTTTACCGATTCCACGGCTATCGTCAGGAACACTCCCGGCGCGAAGCTGCCCTCCACCGGCGGCGAAGGCACGGGCCTGTATTACGTGCTGGGCACGCTGCTCACGCTGGCAGCGGTGGCCCTGCTGGTGGTGAAGCGGCGCATGCGCGCCTGATCGGACGGGAAAGCACCATTCAATACCGGCGCGTGGCGGGATGGGGAAATGACGCCATGCGCCGGGAAACCGGTCTGTCTCCGGTGCGCTTTCATAGATTTATGTAAAGGGGTTGAGGTAAATGAATTACGCAAAAACCGTGCGCAGGATTCCGAGGGAGAAGGAGACGGTGGATTGCTGCCTCGATCGGCTGATGGATACGATTCGCCGGGAATTGGAAAAGGGCTCCCCGGACGACTATAGAAAACTGGTGGAAAGAAGAAAACGGCGGGAAAGAAGGAGCAGGGGCAACGCCTGAGGCGTGCCCCTCATTTTTTTATGGACACTTCGCCCATAATCCGATATAATACCGGTGAAGGCTTTGGTTTACATGCGAGAAGATTCTCAAAAGGAGGTATTCAATGAAAAAGCTTGGATTCGGACTGATGCGCATGCCGCTGACCGACCCGAACAACGACGCCGCCGTGGACATCGGGCACGTCAAAAAAATGGTCGATCTCTTTATGGAAAAGGGCTTTACCTACTTCGACACCGCCATCATGTACAACGGCTTCGCCAGCCAGCGGGTGGCCAAAGCGGCGCTGGTGGACCGCTACCCCAGGGACAGCTTCACGCTGGCCACGAAGCTGCACAATGGCTTCTTCAATTCCCTGGAGGACCGGGACAAGGTGTTCAACGACCAGCTGGAGCAGACCGGCGCGGGTTATTTCGACTACTACCTGCTCCACGGCATCGAGGCCGGCAGCTATCCCAAGTACGAGCAGTTCGATTGCTTCAACTGGCTGCTGGACAAGAAGGCGAAGGGGCTGGTCAAACACGCGGGCTTCTCGTTCCACGACACCCCGCAGCTTCTGGACGAGATCCTCACGAAGCACCCGGAGATGGAATTCGTCCAGCTGCAAATCAATTACCTGGACTGGGAGAGCGAATGGATCCAGTCCCGCGCCGTCTACGAGGTGGCCGTGAAGCACGGCAAGCCGGTGGTGGTCATGGAGCCGGTCAAGGGCGGCACGCTGGCCAGGCTGCCCGCCGAGGCCGAGGCGCTGCTGAAGGCCGTGAACCCGGAGGCGTCCATGCCGTCCTGGGCGATTCGCTTCGCCGCCAGCCTGGAGAACGTGATGGTCGTCCTCTCCGGCATGAGCAATGTGGACCAGATGGCGGACAACCTGAGCTACATGGAAGATTTCAAGCCGCTGACCGCGGACGAAAAGGCCCTGGTGGAAAGGGTGGCGGGGATCATCAACGGCCAGATCGCCGTGCCCTGCACGGGCTGCTCCTATTGCACCGAGGGCTGCCCGATGCAGATCCCCATCCCGAAGTACTTCTCGCTGTATAACGAGGACATGCGCGAGAACCTGGAGGAAAAGGGCTGGACGGTGAACTTCACCAATTATGAAAACCTGGCCGGACAGTTTGGCAAGGCGTCGGATTGCGTGGCGTGCGGCCAGTGCGAGGGCGTCTGTCCCCAACACCTGCCGATCATCGACAGGCTGAAGGACGTCGCGGCACATTTTGAACATTGAGGGGTGAGCTTATGAAGAAGATAATTATCGCGCTGGTGGCGGTGAGCCTGCTGCTGTGCTCCACGGCGCTGGCCTCCGCCAAGTATGACCTAGACAACTTCGGCTACCGGACGGTCAAGACCCGGGGACAGGGCAACCTCGTGTTCCAGTCGTCTCCCAGGGGCTCCTTCATGCGGGAGTACAGCTACCGGGACGGCGACAGGATCTTCGTCAACCTGGACTGGCGGGAGGACGGCTACGCCATCGCCTACGCGGACGGGGATTACGGCTACGTGGACGCCAGGTATATCGACTGGGGCAGCGACCGGGACGGTGGCCGGGACAGCGACGACGAGCGGGACCTGTCCAATTTTGAATACCGGACCGTGCGCATCAAGGGCCGGGGCTCGCTGGTGTTCCAGAAGGCGCCCCGGGGCAGCTTCATGTACGATTACAGGTATTGGGACGGCGACAGGATCTATGTGAACGTGGACTACCGGAAGAACGGCTACGCCCTGGCCTATGAGGACGGCGTCTACGGCTATGTGGACGCCAGCTATATCGACTGGGGCGACGACGATGACGACGATGACGACGACACCGACAGATGGGACCTGGACGACTTCGAGTACCGGACCGTGAAGACCAGGGGCCGGGGCTCGCTGGTGTTCCAGAAGTCGCCCCGGGGCGCCTTCATGAACGACCACAAGTTCCGGAACGGCGACGAGATCTATGTGAACGTATATTGGCGGGAGGACGGCTACGCCCTGGCCTACGAGGACGGGGAATACGGCTACGTGGACGCCAGCTATATCGACTGGTGACGAAAAAAGCGCTGGTTTATCGGGCCCGGCTCGATAAACCAGTGCTTTTTTTATTTATACCCGGCGGATCACCGTCGGGTCCATTTTGTCCAGGGTCGTGCAGCCGGTATAGGCCATGGCCTTGGCCAGGGCGCCCCTCTCCCGGTTCAGGTAGTCCCGGACGGCCTGGGCGCCGCCCTGCTTGATGGCCGTCATCAGCGGCCGGCCGATGCACACGCCCTTTGCCCCCAGGGCCAGCGCCTTGAAGGCGTCCATGCCGGTCCTGATCTCGCAGTCCACGAACAGGGGAGTGTTCCCGGCGATGGCCGCGATCTCCGGCAGCAGGGCCAGCGGGGGAATGGCGTATTCGATCCGGTTGTTGTGGTGGGAGAGCACCAGGCCCGCGGCGCCCGCGACGAGGCACCGCTCGGCGTCCCGGCGGCTGAGCACGCCCTTGACGATGACGGGCAGGCGTGTCTCGGCGCAGATCCGGGCCAGCTCCGCGGTGGTCAGGGCGGTCATCTGCTCGCCGTCCACCACGTCGGGACTGCCGTCCTCGGCGAAGGGATGGTCGATGTCGACGCCCACGGCCAGCAGCCCCAGTCCCTCGGCGTGACGGATCTTCGCCAGGATCTTCTCCCGGTCCGTGTAGGGCTTGATGATCTCGATCATCCGCGCGCCTGTGGCGGCCAGGGTCTCGATCTCGTCGTCCCCGGCCATGCCGTACCAGAGCACCGCGTTCGCGGCCTTCGCGCCCTCGGCCAGCGCTGTGGCCGCGCCGGGGAACATGAAGTGGTCCAGGTGGGACAGCGCGGCGGTCATGATGGGGGAGGCGAAGCGCTCGCCGAAGAGGGTGAAGTTCGTGTCCGGGTTGGTCGAATCCATGTAGCGGGTCTCGATGCGCAGGGAATCGATGTATTCTCGGCTGATGCGGTTGGAGTTGCCGATGTCCGACATGGGGATGCCCTCCTTTTTGGTCCTCGGGTATATGCCGCAGGGTGTGGCCATATGGCGGCGGCCCCTGGGCCGCCACTGTGCTTTACAGATGGTACAGCGTTCCGAACTTGTCCTTCAGGTAGTCGACGTAGCGATGGGGGTCAAAGGGGCCGCCGCAGGCGCTCTCCACCAGCTGGGCGGGCCTGAGCAGCTGGCCGTGGCGGTGGATCTTCTCGCCCAGCCACGCGGTGACGGGCTTCAGGCTGCCGCCGCGCACCGCGCCCCAGACGTCCACGTCCCTCTCCATGCACTCCAGCATCTGCACGCCGTAGGCGCTGCCCAGGGCGTAGCTGGGGAAGTAGCCGATGGCCCCGAAGGACCAGTGGCTGTCCTGGAGACAGCCCCGTCGATCGTCAGGCACCTCGATGCCCAGGTATTCCCGGTACATGCGGTTCCACTCGCCGGGGATGTCGGCGGCGTTCAGCTCGCCCCCGATCATGGCCTTTTCCAGCTCGTAGCGGATCATCACGTGGATGGAGTAGGTCAGCTCGTCGGCCTCGGTGCGAATCAGCGAGGGCCGGGCCAGGTTCGCCGCGCGATACAGCCCCTCGGCGTCCACGCCGCGCAGCTGTTCGGGG
The DNA here is from genome assembly GCA_045601625.1 of Clostridia bacterium. Classification (GTDB taxonomy): domain Bacteria; phylum Bacillota; class Clostridia; order Christensenellales; family Aristaeellaceae; genus UBA2862. Next base: position 9,587 of record JAZSAA010000310.1, read on the forward strand.
AACAGCGCCTTCAGCTCGGGCAGTATGACCTCGCAGAAGGGGCGGCTGCGGCCGATCAGGTTCTCGTAGAAGCGGCTCTGGCTCTCGTGGATGCTCATACTGCTGCCGCCGGAGAGCAGCGTGCCCTGGTATTCTTCCGCTACGCCCAGCTCATACAGCGCGTGGCCGCCCTCGTGGACCACGCTGTACAGGTTGGACAGCACGTTGTCCTCGTGGTAGTGGGTGGCGATGCGCACGTCGTGCCGGTTGAAGCCCTCGGTGAAGGGGTGCTCCGTCTCGCCCACGGCGCAGTCGTCCCGGCTGATGCCCATGATCTCCAGCACCCGGTCGGTGAATCGCCTTTGCAGGTGGATGGGGTAGGGCTGGTCCAGGAAGGCGGTGTCCGGGAGGGGCTTTTTTGCCACCTCCAGGATCACCGGGGTCAGCTCCCGGCGCAGCAGGGCGAAGAAGGCGTCCAGCGTCTGGTGGGTCAGGCCCTCCTCGGAGCCGTCCAGCAGCACGTCGTAGGCCGGCTTCGAGGGATCCTTGCGCCGGGCCAGACGGCGGTTGTAGGCGATGATCTTCTCCAGGTAGGGGGCATAGGCGGCGTAATCGCTGGCCAGCTTGGCGTCGTGCCAGACCTGCATGGCCTCGGCCAGCAGCTGCTGGTAGGCCATGTACTCGCTGGCCGGGATCAGGGTCAGCTCGTCCCGCTCCTTTTTCAGCAGCTCAGCCCGGCGACGGTCCACATGGGAAAGACTGTCCCTGTTGGCCAGCAGCGTATCGATGATCTCGCCGGTGCTCTCGGCGGTGACCTCCCCGTGGACGATGCCGCTGAGGAAGGCCATGGTCTCGCCCCGGGCCGGGGCGGAGTTGCGAGGCGCGACGGTCTCGCCGTCATAGTTCAGGCAGCCCAGCGCGTGGCCGTAGGCCCGCAGGGCGGCTTCCAGTTCCTTGAGTTTACTCAGAGCTTCATTGACGGTCATGGGTGTTCCTCCGGTAAAGTGTTATTCAAAGGCATAGGCGTCGTCCCGCAGCATTTGCAGGCTGTAGGACATCACCACGGCGTCGGGTTTGTACTTCTCCACCCACGTCTCCAGCGGGTCCACGTCCTGGCGCAGGTCGACGCTGATCACGCGCCGGGCCAGCAACGACAGGTAGCGGCCGATGGGCGAGCTGTAGGAGTCCTTCAGCAGCAGTATGGTGAAGTCCGGCGCGGAGTCGTTGGTCATGATGTCGTAGTTCTCCACCAGGCCATAGACCATGTACCCGGACTTGTTCCAGGTCCTGCCGGGGTCGGGCTCCAGCCTGTCGAAGCGGGTCATGGCTTCGCGCCAGTCGCCCTCCCGGTTGATGAGGTCCTTCTTGCGGCGGCTCTCCCGGGTGAGATGGGTTTCATTCCTGGGCCAGTATTCCACGATGTCGTCCGGGTCGACGATGCCCGGGCCCACCCGCTGGCCGTACTTGCCCATGAACAGCTTTTCATGGACCTCCCGGTCCAGGTTCTCCATGTCCAGCAGCGACGTATCCAGCCCCGCGCCGGTCATCTCGTTCAGCCTTTCGGCGATGGCCTGGGCCATGGTGACGGCGGCCAGGCTGGACCAGTGCTGGTCGGTGACCATCAGCAGGTCGTTCATGTCGTGGCCGCTGTAGGGCAGCACGTCGCGGCTGTCCAGCACGGTGACGTCCTGCCCGCGCAGCATGGCCAGGGCCTCGTTGGCCATCCGGGCGGAGTGGTCCAGCGCCTCGTAGCCCGCGGGAAGCAGGCTCTGGTCGTACAGGGTGGGGTGCTCGTAGGTGAACAGGAAGGGCAGCCCCGCCAGCGTGGTGCGGCGCAGCTCGGCGATCTCCTGGGCGTTTTCCGTCAGCGGCTTGTAGTCCGACAGGTCGTACAGGTGGCCGTCGGCGAGGGTGATCATGTTCTGGCTGCCGGTGTTGATGACCTTCTTGCCCAGCGCGTACTGGAAGGCTGAGTTGACGTAGCCCATCTCGTCCTTGTGCCACATGATATCCGAGATCGTGGAGGTAAAGCCGCTGATCCGGGCCGAGAGCCGGTCCAGGCGGCTGGGGTGTTCGGGCAGGGACTTTCTCAGGGTGGGCGTCATCTGTACCGAGTGGACCAGCTCGTCGGGGCTGCCGATGACCGTCGTAAAAAACACGACGAATACGAAGCCCAGGAAGGCCACCGTCAGCACGGCGGCGGTGATTCGGCTGACTTTCTTTGAAGGGGTGTTGTTCATCGTAGCTCCTCGTTATTCTGTGACCAGGCGGACCAGCACGTCGGTCATGGTGTCCATGTCCTCCACGGCGACACACTCGAAGCGGCCGTGGAAGTTCATGCCGCCGGTGGCGATGTTGGGGCAGGGCAGCCCCCTGTAGGTCAGCGTCGCGCCGTCGGTGCCGCCGCGGATGGGGGCGATCACCGGTTCCACGCCCATGGCGCGGTAGGCGTCCAGGACCCGCTGTACGATGTCCATGCGGCCCTCGATGACCTGGCGCATGTTGAAGTAGGAATCCCGGATGGCGACCTCCACCGTGCCGGGGCCGTACTTGCCGTTCAGGTAGTCGGCGATGGCGGCGAAGCGGGCTTTGCGGGCCTCGAACTTTGCCATGTCGTGGTCGCGGAGGATGTACTGCAGCGTGGCCAGGTCCTCCTGGCCCTTCATTTCGCGCAGGTGATAGAAGCCCTCCCGGCCCTCGGTGTGCTCCGGGCGCTCCTGGGGCGGCAGCATCGTGGCGAACTCCATGGCCACCAGCGAGGCGTTGACCATGATGTTCTTGGCGCTGCCGGGGTGGACGCTGCGGCCGTGGACCGTGACCACGCCCGAGGCGGCGTTGAAGTTTTCGTAGCTGATCTCGCCCACCACGCCGCCATCCACGGTGTAGGCGAAGTCCGCGCCGAAGCCCTGGACGTCGAATTTGTCCGCGCCCCGGCCGATCTCCTCGTCGGGGGTGAAGCCGATACAGATCCTGCCGTGCTTCAGCGTAGGCTCGGAGAGCAGGCGCTCGCAGGCGGTCATGATCTCGGCCACGCCGGCCTTGTCGTCGGCACCCAGGGAGGTGTTGCCGTCGGTGACGATCAGGCGCTTGCCCCTTGCCCCGGCCACCTCCGGGAACACCGCCGGGTCCAGCACCAGGCCGTTCGCCAGGGTGACAGGCCCGCCGTCGTAGTCTTCGACGATCGAGGCGTTCATCGGGGCGCTGGGCACGCAGCCCACCACATCCATGTGGGCGATCAGCCCGATGGCGGGCAGGCCTTCCGCGTTGGCGGGGATGCTGCCGTAGACGTAGCCGTGTTCATCCAGCCGGGCGTCGGATATGCCCATGGCCTTCATCTCTCCGACCAGCGCCCGGCCCAGCGCCAGTTGCTTTTCGGTGCTGGGGCAGGTGGAACTCTTGGCGTCGGAGGCGGTGTCGAATTGGATGTAGTTCAGAAAGCGTTCATATGCGCGCATGATGAGTCCTCCGGATTGTTGCTCGTGTGGAAATTCTGATTTATCGAGCTGTGCTCGATAAATCAGAATTTGAGTATTTAGTATTTAGTGGTTAGTATTTAGTGGCGGTACAAATCCTGACGGATTTGTTTGATTAAAGGGAAACGGCAGAGATTTCAACGTTTCTCGATTCTTTGAATCAAAAGAAATCCGCAAGGATTTCCTCCT
>JAZSAA010000311.1:0-11398 GCA_045601625.1 Clostridia bacterium
GCGTGGTGGAGGGCCGGGAGGAGCGGTATCAGTTTACCTGGCCGGACAAGAAGAAGGCGATGCTGGCAGCGAATGCGCCCATCGCGGCGACGCTGCGCCCGGTGCGTGGGGATAGCGTAGGCCGTGACGGTACGCCCGGCAGGTGGGATTCCGAAAACCTGTACATTGAGGGCGACAACCTGGATGTGTTGAAGCTGTTGCAGGAAACCTATCTGGGCAAGGTCAAAATGATTTACATCGACCCGCCATATAATACGGGAAATGATTTTGTTTATGAGGACGACTTTGCCGAGGACGCCGAGAGCTATATTGGGCGCAGTGGTCAGTTTGACGAACAGGGTAATCGGCTGGAACAGAATACGGAAAGCAATGGTCGGTTCCATACGGACTGGCTGAATATGATGTTCGCAAGGCTGAAACTTGCTAAAAACTTATTATCTGAAGACGGAGCAATTTTTATTTCTATTGATGACGGAGAGCTATTTAATCTGAAAAAGATATGTGATGAGATATTTGGCGCAAATTGCTTTGTAGCTAATATTATCTGGCAGAAAACATACTCGCCAAGGAATGATATAATAGGTATTCCCTATGAAACAGATAATCTACTTGTGTACTCAAAGCGAGATACATGGAGCCCTAATTATTTACCCCGAACAGAAAAAATGAATAATGGATATAGTAATCCAGATGGCGACACAACCATTTGGGCTTCTGGCGATGCCTGTGCACCTGATAGCGTACAGCACCAAGGAATGGTATATGGAGTCCAGCATCCTTTTACTGGTGAAATAATGTATCCACCCACAGCTGCTCATTGGAGAATGGCCCAAAATGATATGTTAGCAATTATGAATGAGTGGGCGCATTATGAGCTTAGGGATATAGCTGATGATGAAAAGAGAGCATTTATATGTGGTGTGTCTGTAGATGAAGTTAGGAAAGGCGTTAAGGCACTCGTGCTTTCAATTCCATTAGAGGATGCCAGAATAATGGCTAAGACACGTTATAATCAAGGAAAATGGCCAGTACTATACTTTACTTCGGGAGGAAATGGTGGTATACGAAGGAAAAGGTATATTGACGAATCAAAAGGAAGAGTTGTCACAAATCTATGGCCATATCAAGAAGTTGGTCATACAGATGAAGCCAAGAAGGAAATCAAAAAGTTATTTGATGGACAAGCTGTTTTTGATACCCCAAAGCCAACACGCCTACTGGAACGCATATTGAAAATCTCCACCGACAAGGATTCCCTGGTGATGGATTTCTTCTCTGGCTCTGGCACGACAGCCCATGCTGTCTATAATGCCAACATATCGGACAACGGCAAGCGTCGCTTCATTCTTGTTCAGTTGCCGGAAAAGAGCATGTCACCCAAATATGACACACTGTGTGATATTGGCCAGGAGCGCATCCGCCGCGCCGGGCGCAAGATCAAGGACGAAGCGGGTCTGACCGCCCAGAACCTGGACATCGGTTTCCGTGTCCTCCGTCTGGATTCCTCCAACATGCAGGACGTGTACTACAACCCCGCCGCCATGACGCAGGATCTGCTGTCCATCACCACGGACAACATCAAGCCCGACCGCACCCCGGAAGACCTGCTGTTCCAGGTGATGCTCGACCTGGGCGTGGAGCTGTCCAGTTCCATCACCGAGACGGTCATTGTTGGCAAGAAGGTGTTCGACGTGGCCGACGGCTTCCTGCTGGCCTGCTTCGACACCGGCGTCACCACCGAAACCGTCACCGCCATCGCCAAGCGCCAACCCTACTACGCTGTCTTCCGCGATAGCAGCATGGCCGACGACAGCACAGCCACCAACTTCGACCAAATCTTTGAAACCTACTCAAAGAACACGGTCAGGAAGGTATTGTAACCATGGCAAGAAAGAAAACTGACATCAGCATACGTTCTTCCGCCGCCGAGTATCTGACATTTGTCGCGGCGTCCGGCGGCAGTGATGAAGCCGTGGAAATGCGCTATGAGGATGAAAACCTCTGGCTGACTCAAAAGATGATGGCTGTACTGTATGATGTGGACGTGCGCACCGTCAACGACCACATCAAAAAGGTGCTTTCGGATGGAGAGTTGACAGAAGAGGCAACTATCCGAAAATTCCGGATAGTTCAAACGGAGGGCACCCGTCAGGTCAACCGTGAAGTGCTGCATTATAGCTTGCAAATGGTCATATCGGTGGGCTTTAAGGTCAACTCAGAGCGCGCAGTGCAGTTCCGCAAGTGGGTCAACGGCATCGCGCACACCTATACCATTAAGGGCTGGGTCATGGACGAGGAGCGGCTGAAAAACAATGGCAGTATCCTTACCAAAAAGTACTTTGAGGAACAGCTTGAGAAGGTGCGGGAAATCCGCGCCAGCGAGAGGATGTTTTATCAAAAGATCACTGATCTGTATGCCACTGCCATAGACTATGATCGAACGTCTCAGGCAACACGGCGCTTTTATGCCACTGTTCAGAATAAACTGCATTATGCCGTACATGGACACACTGCCGCCGAGGTTATCTTTGAACGCGCTGACGCAACCCGACCGCATATGGGCTTGACCTCATGGAAGGATGCTCCTCATGGAAAGATACAGGAATCTGACGTCGTTATTGCCAAGAATTATCTGACGGAAAATGAGATGGCACAACTGCTGCGCATGGTCACTGCTTTTCTGGATCTTGCAGAGACGATGGCACTGAGAAACATTCCAATGACCATGCAGGACTGGGCAGGACGACTGGATGCCTTTGTTCAGATGCTCGATCATGGACTGCTAAAGGATGCTGGAAAGGTCAGCGCCGAAATAGCGCGTATGCACGCTCTGACAGAATTCGAGAAATATCGTGTCATTCAAGACCATCTCTATGTATCTGACTATGATCAGTTCATACTGGAGCAGGAAGGACAGAACGAAGAATGAAATTCAGATTCAAGATACAGCAGTACCAGACCGACGCCGTGGAGAGCATAGTGCGGGTGTTCACCGGCCAGCCCTATTCCTCCGGCGTCAGCTATCGCCGCGACGTTGGCGAGACACACACCGTAGATATTGGCGGGCCTGTGCAGCTATCGATGGTGAAGGCGGCGCAGACTTCCATGTTCGATGAGGTGGACGATTCCGGCTGGCTGAATGAAAGCCTTCAGCTCACCGATGCTCAGCTGCTTCACAACATTCGGGAGATTCAGTCGGAGAACAACATCCGCCTCTCGGACAGTCTGGTCAAGGGCCAGGGGCGCTGTTCGTTGGATGTGGAAATGGAGACCGGCACGGGCAAGACCTACGTTTACATCAAGACCATGTTCGAGCTCAACAAGCGCTACGGCTGGTCGAAGTTCATCGTGGTGGTGCCGTCCATCGCCATCCGCGAGGGCGTGAAGAAGTCCTTCGAGATCACACAGGATCACTTCATGGAGCTGTACGGCAAGAAGGCCCGCTTCTTCATCTATTCCAGCGCTAACCTGAACCAGCTGGACAGCTTCTCCTCTGACAGCGGCATCAACGTCATGATCATCAACACGCAGGCATTCGCCGCGTCGATGAACGAGGACAAGAATGTTGAAGGTCGCAAGGGTGACGCAGCGGCGAGAATCATCTTCTCCAAGCGTGATGAATTTGGATCCCGCCGTCCGATTGACGTCATCGCCGCCAATCGGCCCATCATCATCATGGACGAGCCCCAGAAGATGGGCGGCGAGGTGACCCAGAAGACCCTGCAAAAGTTCAATCCGCTGTTCCTGCTCAACTACTCCGCCACTCACGCTAAGCAGCACAACCTGGTGTATGTACTGGATGCTCTGGACGCCTATAACAAGCGGCTGGTCAAGCGCATCGAGGTCAAGGGTTTTGAGGTGAAGAATTTCCGGGGCACGGATCAGTATATGTATCTGGAGTCCATCGTGCTGTCGCCCAAGAAGCCGCCGATGGTGCGCCTGGAGCTGGAGATCCAGTATCAGAAGTCCATCAACCGCGAGACCCGGCTGCTGGGCGTGGGCGACAACCTGTACTTTGTCTCCAATGAAATGGAGCAGTACCGGGGCTTCTCCATTGCGGAGATCGACCCCATCGCCGCCACGGTCACCTTTACCAACGGCGAGGTCATCCACAAGGGCGATGTGGTGGGCGACGTGTCCGAGGCCGACATGCGTCGGGTGCAGATCCGCGAGACGATCATCTCCCATCTGGAAAAAGAGGCTCAGCTGTTCGCCGAGGGTATCAAGTGCCTGTCGCTGTTCTTCATCGATGAGGTCGCCAAGTACCGCCAGTATGACGCTGATGGCAATGAGGCGCTGGGCGAGTACGGGCGCGTTTTCGAGGAAGAATACAATGCCGTCATCAACGACTACCGCACGCTGTTCGATCCGACCTATCTGGCCTATCTGGACGCCATCGATGCGCATGAGACCCACAGGGGCTATTTCAGCATTGACAAGAAGACTGGTCGGGCTGTGGATTCCAAGCTGAAGCGCGGCAGCGAGTTCAGCGACGACATTTCCGCCTATGACCTGATCCTGAAGAACAAGGAGCGCCTGCTCAGCTTCGAGGAGCCGACTCGGTTCATCTTCTCCCATTCCGCGCTGCGCGAGGGCTGGGACAACCCGAACGTGTTCCAGATCTGCACCCTGAAGCATGGCGGCGACAGCTCCACCCAGAAGCGGCAGGAAGTCGGGCGCGGTCTGCGCCTGTGCGTCAATCAGGTGGGCGACCGCATGGACGCGGAGACCGTGGGCGACCAGGTGCATGTGCTCAATACGCTGACGGTCATCGCCAGCGAGGGCTATGCGTCCTTTGTGAAGGACTTGCAGGATCAGACCCGCCAGGTGCTCTACGACCGCCCGCGCAAGGCGTCCATCGAATACTTCGAGGGAAAGAACATCTTCACGACCGACGGCCAGAAGATCACCGTCACCCCGGCCCAGGCGCGAAAGGTGTACCAGTACCTCGTAAAAAACAACTACATCGACGAGGACGACAACGTCACCCAGGATTATCGGGACGACGTCCAGACTGATTCCCTCCGTCCGCTGCCCGAGGCGCTGCAGCCCATGCAGGAGGGCATCCATAAGCTGGTGCAGGCCATCTTTGATGATAAGGTGCTGGCGGATATGTTCAAAGACGCCAACAAGACGCCTGCGCCGGAGAACCCGCTCAACGACCGCTTCTACAAAGAGGCATTCCAGACGCTGTGGCGGGCCATCAACCACAAATATGCCTATCAGGTGGACTTCGATTCTGACGAGTTGATCCAGAAGTCTATCGCCGCCATCGACGAGGTGCTGTATGTCTCACAGCTGCAGTATACCGTTTCCACCGGCAGTCAGCGCGAGGAGATCACCGGCGACCAGATGCGCGGCAACGATGCCTTCGGCGCGGCGAAGACCAGAACCAGTGTGCTCAAACACGCCGAGGTCAGCCAGGTGCGCTATGATCTGGTGGGCAAGATCGCGGAAGGCACGGTGCTCACACGCCGGACGGTTGCGGCGATTCTGAAAGGCATCCGCCCGCAGACCTTTGCGATGTTCCGCAACAACCCGGAGGAGTTTATCTCCAAAGTCATCCTGCTGATCAAGGAGCAGAAGGCCACGATGATCGTGGAGCATATCACCTACGATACCATCGAGGGCAGCTACGACAGCAGCATCTTCACGGCAGAGAAAAATGGCCGTACCTTCGACCAGGCTTTCCGCGCAACCAAGGCTATTCAGGAATATGTGTTCACGGACGGTACTGCCGAGGAGAGCGTCGAGCGCAAGTTCGTCAAGCAGCTGGATGGCTCCGAGGATGTGAACATCTATGCCAAGCTGCCGAAGGGCTTTGCCATTCCCACGCCGGTCGGACATTACTCGCCGGACTGGGCGATTGTGTTCCATGAGGGCAATGTCCGCCACATCTACTTCGTCGCCGAGACGAAGGGCACAATGGACAGCCTGAACCTGCGTCCGATTGAGAAGGCCAAGATCGACTGCGCAAAGAAGCTGTTTGCATCCCTGTCCAGCGGAGTGGTCAAGTACGACCATGTCGATAGCTTCCAGCAGTTGATGAACAAGGTGATGCAGTGAAGGATAAATGGGGAAACTCAAATGCAATGGACACGGTGACATTTCTCCCATCCCGATTTCCGACCAGATTAAGGAAATACCGCACAATATGGACGGCAGTCTGACGGGTGACTTTCAGCCATCCGCAGCCTGCAAATTCCTTGACTTACCTCCGGGGCTTGCCAGCCCGTTCTCACTGAAAACAGTTCACTGAACTGTTTTCCGGGCGCTCGAACCCAGTAAGCCTGCGATATTTGCAGGCTACGGTTGACTAAAATTCACCTCGCCATACTACCATCCAATTATGCGGCATTTCCTTAAGCGCCCGTATTTTTTTGAACGATCATGCGAAAGGCGGGGCGGAAGGGCCGTTCCTCTGTCCCGGAAGAGAGCGATTGATGCGTTGTGCCTCGAAGGCCTCCCCGTGCCGTTGATTCCGGCAGGGGGAGGCTTTCCTTCGCTTTCGACGCATTTCCCTGTTGCGCCATGCCCTAAAATAGGTTAAAATAGGATTATGAGGGAAGGCGTTCAATAAACGGCATCGCACAGGAGGCTGCTATGGAATACACCGTTCGATTCACAGGCGAAAATTGCGAGGTTCGCGTTTCGGCGGGGGCGACGCTGCTTCAGGCGCGGATCGCCTCCGGGCTGGAGGCGGACGCGCCCTGCGGGGGGCGGGGGACCTGCGGGAAGTGCCGCTGCGAGGTGCGCGTCGCGGGGCAGGCCGACTGGCGCGAGGCGCTGATGTGCCAGACCCCGGTGGACGGCAACATGGAGGCCCGCGCCGCGGGCGAGGCCGGAAGCCTGCGGGTGCTGACCGACGCCGAGGCCATTCCGGGCAGCTGGAACCCCGTCGTCAGGGCGGTGGAGCTCACCGTGCCGCCCTGTCCCAGGGGCGAAAGCTCCGCCGATTGGACGCGGCTTACCGGCGCTCTGGCGGCGGCGGGCATGACCGTGACGGAGCCCAACCCCCGGCTGTGCGCGTCGCTGGGCGGCCTGCTGACGGCGAAAAAGGGCGCCGTGTGGGCCGTCTTGGCCGAGGGACGGGTGCTGGAGGTCTGCGCGGATGCGCCGCAGGTCTATATGGCCGCCTTCGACCTGGGCACCACGTCCATCGCCGGCTACCTGATCCACGCCAACGAAAAGCGGGTGGCCGTGGCCGACGGTGCGCGCAACCCCCAGGCCCAGTTCGGCGGCGACGTGATCTCGAGGGCCGACTACGCGCTGCAAAACGGCGTGGCGGCGCTGTCGACGTGCGCCCGGAGCGCCATCGACGCCATGCTGGGCCAGATGTGCCAGAAGGCGGGCGTGCCCCGGGAGCGCGTGTTCGCCGTGTCGCTGGCGGGCAACACCGCCATGCACCACCTGTTCCTGGGCATCGCGCCGGATTCGCTGGTGAAAGCCCCCTACAATCCCACCCTCAGCCAGCCGCTGGCGCTGCGGGCGGCGGAGTGGGGGATCGGGGCGAACCCGGAGGCGCTGCTGCTGATGCTGCCGGTGATCGGTGGCTTCGTGGGCGCGGACACCGTGGCCTGCCTGCTCAGCGGCGACTGGCTGCGCCGGGAGAAGCTGACCCTGATGATCGACATCGGCACCAACGGCGAGCTGGTGCTGGGCAACCGCCGCCGCCGCGTGGCCTGCTCCACCGCCGCCGGCCCCGCCTTCGAGGGCGCGAAGATCACATGCGGCATGCGCGGCGCGGTCGGGGCCATCGATCACGCCTGGCTGGAGGACGGCGCGCTGCGCTGGCACGTCATCGGCGAGGGCCCGGCCCGGGGCATCTGCGGCTCCGGCCTGGTGGATATCGTGGCGGCGCTGCTGGAATCGGGCGACATGGACGGCACCGGCCGGCTGGCCGCCGGGGACCGCTATGACATCGGGGACACCGGCGTTTACCTGACCCAGAAGGACGTGCGGGAGGTGCAGCTGGCCAAGGCCGCCATGGCCGCGGGGCTGCGGCTGATGGCCGGACGCATGGGCGTCGGGATCGACGACATCGAAGAGGTGGACATCGCCGGGGCCTTCGGCAACTACATCAATCCCGACAGCGCCTGCGCCATCGGGCTGATCCCCGCCGAGCTGCGGCAGAGGATCGTGCCGGTGGGCAATGCCGCCGGGGCCGGGGCGAAGCTGGCGCTGACCGACGCCAAAGCCTGGGCCGAGGCCGAGACGCTGGCCCGGACCACCGAGTTCCTGGAGCTGGCCACGCTGCCGGAGTTCCAGGACGAATTCGTGGAGCAGCTGAACTTTGAGGACGACGAAGAGGATTGATTGGGAGGTCTTGTCATGCTGAATATGGAAGCGCTGGCGGCGATGGCCGCGGAGGCGGGGTTTACCCACAGTGCGCCGCTGGACGTGGCGACATTGGAACTGAGGGACGAGGTGCGGGCGATGTGCAGCGCCAACACCTGCCGCGCCTACGGCAAGAACTGGAGCTGTCCCCCCGCCTGCGGCGAGCTGGAGGAACTGCGGCAGCGGTTCGCGCAGTACAGCCGGGGCATACTGGTGCAGACCGTGGGCGAGGTGGAGGATTCCATGGACTACGAGGGCATGATGGAGGCCGAGGCCGCCCACAAGGAGCACTTCGCCGCCCTCCACGAAAAGCTGCTGGAGACCTGGCCCGGGCTGCTGGCCCTGGGCGCGGGCACCTGCACCCGCTGTAGGGAATGCACCTATCCCGACGCCCCCTGCCGCTTTCCCGACAAACGGGTGTCGTCGATGGAGGCCTGCGGCCTGGTGGTGATGGACACCTGCAAGGCCAACGGCTTGGGCTACTACTACGGCCCCCAGTCCATCGCGTATACCAGCTGCTTTTTGCTGGAATAAAAAAACAACCCGGGGCAATGGTTTGCCCCGGGTTATATGATGGGCATCACACCTCCGCCAGCCGTGCCTCCACCTCTTCCTTCTTCGGGATGGACACCGCCGCGCCCATGCGGGTGACGCCGATGGCGGAGGCCATGCTGGCGCGGCGCATGCACTCGGCCAGGGGGCGTCCCTCGGCCAGGCCGCCGATGAAGTAGCCTGTGAAGGTATCGCCCGCGGCCGTGGTGTCCACCGCGTCGGCCTTGAACGCCTGCTGGCGCACCGTGTCCAGCCCCTCCGGGGTCACGGCGTGGGCGATGCTGCCCGCGCCGCCCAGGGTGATCAGCACCGACAGGTTGGGGTAGCGCCCGTGCAGCACGTCCCAGGCCATTTCGGGCTCGTCGCTGCCGGAGCACTGGCAGGCCTCCACCTCGTTCACCAGCAGCCAGGACAGCTTGCCGAAATCCACCGCCTTCAGTTCGTCCTCGTAGGGCGAGGGGTTCAGCACGATCTTCATGCCCCGGGCATAGGCCGCGTCTACGATGCGGGGCAGGTTGTTGACCTCGTTCTGCAGCACCAGCCAGTCGCCGGGGCCGAAGTGGGCCAGGGTTTCGTCGATCTGTTCCTCCGAGATCCGGCGGTTGGAGCCGCCGTAGAGCAGTATACAATTCTCACCCTTGCGGTCCACCTGGATGATGGTATGGCCCTGCATGCCGTCGATGGTGCGCAGGTGGGCGGTGTCCACGCCGTTTTCGTTCAGCAGCGCCCGCAGGAATTCGCCTTCCGCGCCGATGCAGCCCGCGTGATACACCTGGGCTCCGGCCCGGGCCAGCGCCACTGACTGGTTCAGTCCCTTGCCGCCGGGCAGCACCTCCCGGCCGTTGACCTTCAGCGTTTCTCCGGCGCGCACAAAGTATTCCACCGGGTAGACGTAGTCCACGTTCAGCGATCCAAAGTTCAGTATTTTCATAGCACGTCCTCCAGTATCGCCCAAACCGGGCGCAGTTTAACATTCCCTTATCATTTTACCGGCTAAAGGCCATCCTTGTCAAGCCCCTGGTGGGGGAAGATAAATTCTGATTTGTCGCGCTGCGACAAATCAGAATTTGAGTGGCTAGTGGCTAGTGATTAGTGGCTAGTGAAGGAGGAAATCCTGACGGATTTCTTTTGATTAAAGGGCTAAGAAGCGTTGAAACCTCTACTGTTTCCATTGAATCAAACAAATCCCGCAGGGATTTGATCCACCACTAGTCACTAGCCACTAACCACTGAATTCTGATATATCGAGCAACAGCTCGATAAATCAGAATTTCCAAATCCCTTGACTTTGTACCCTCAATTATTTATAATATTAATGATGGTTTAGAGTCCATACTCAACAGATATCTAAAAGGAGGTAAATTCCGTTGAGCATCAAACTTACCGTTGATGGCAACACCGCCGTCAGCCATGTCGCGTATGCGTTCAGCGACGTGGCCGCTATCTACCCGATCACCCCTTCCTCCCCCATGGCTGAGGTCGCCGACGAGTGGGCTGCCCATGGCCGTCTGAACCTGTTCGGCCAGAAGGTCCGCGTGGCGGAGATGCAGTCCGAGGCGGGCGCGGCGGGCGCCGTGCATGGCTCCCTGGCCGCCGGCGCGATGACCACCACGTTCACCGCTTCCCAGGGCCTGCTGCTGATGATCCCGAACATGTACAAGATCTCCGGCGAGCTGATGCCGAGCGTGTTCCACGTCTCCGCCCGCGCGCTGGCCTATCATGCCCTGAACATCTTCGGCGACCACAGCGACGTCATGGCCTGCCGCCAGACCGGCTTTGCGATGCTGGCCCCCAACTCCGTCCAGGAAGCCACCGACATGGCCCTGGTCGCCCACCTGAGCGCCATCGAGGCCTCCGTGCCCTTCCTGCACTTCTTCGACGGCTTCCGCACCTCCCACGAGATCCAGAAGATCGACGCCATCGACCCCAAGGACGGCTATGCCGAGATCAAGGGCCTGGTGAACTGGGACAAGGTGAAGGCCTTCCGCGAGGGCGGCCTGAACCCCGAGCATCCGCATCAGCGCGGCACCGCCCAGAACCCGGACATCTACTTCCAGGGTCGTGAGGCTGCCAACAAGTACTACGACGCCACCCCCGCCATCGTCGAAAAGGTGATGAAGAAGGTCGCGAAGCTGACCGGCCGCAAGTACAACCTGTTCGACTACGTGGGCGCGCCCGACGCCGACCGCGTCATCATCTGCATGGGCTCCGGCTGCGACGCCATCGAGGAGACCGTCAATTACCTGAACAAGCATCGCCAGAAGGTCGGCCTGATCAAGGTGCACCTGTATCGGCCCTTCTCCATCAAGCACTTCCTGAAGGCGATCCCCGAGACCTGCGAGAAGATCGCGGTGCTGGATCGCACCAAGGAATCCGGCTCCCTGGGCGAGCCCCTGTATCTGGACGTCTGTTCCGCGCTGCTCGAGGCGGGCATGGGCTACATCCAGGTCGTGGGCGGCCGCTACGGCCTGGGCTCCAAGGAGTTCAACCCCACCATGGTCAAGGCTGT
>JAZSAA010000312.1:0-2387 GCA_045601625.1 Clostridia bacterium
GATAAAAATTGGGCTTCTTCCATATTCGGTTGCACTAAGTTGAAGGAATGTATATAATAAAAGTACAAAAGTGATATTTGGGGTGATATAAATGTCAATGTATCCTCTTATTCTTATCGCCGACGACGATCCGGTGGTCCATGAGTCGCTGGGCCTGTACCTGGGTTCCGAGGGATATGAGCACCAGAGCGCCTATGACGGCCAGCAGGCCCTGGAAATGGTGGAGAGCCTGCACCCGGACATGGTGGTTCTGGACCTGATGATGCCCCGCGTTTCGGGCATCGACGTCTGCCGCACCATCCGCCAGACCAGCAGCCTGCCGATCATCATGCTCACCGCGAAGGGTGAGGAGATCGATCGCATCCTGGGCCTGGAGCTGGGCGCGGACGATTACATCGTGAAGCCCTTCAGCCCCCGGGAGGTGCTGGCCCGCATCAAGGCGGTGCTTCGTCGCTTCAGCGAAAAGACCAGCGAGGAGGACAGCAGTATCATCCGCCTGCCCCAGCTGGAGATCAGCCTGGAGAACTACCAGGTCAAGGTCTCCGGCAAGGTCATCCCCTGCACGCCCAAGGAGGTCGAGATTCTGCACATGCTCACCAGCAACGTGGGCCAGGTGTTCTCCCGCGAGCAGATCCTCTCCCGGGTGTGGGGCTACGACTACTTCGGCGATACCCGCACCGTGGACGCGCACATCAAGCGCATCCGCCAGAAGCTGCCCCAGGAGAACGTGCCCTGGGCGCTGAAGACGGTCTACGGCGTAGGCTACAGGTTTGAGGTCAACGCATGAAAAAACGCAGCGTGCTGATTCGGCGCGCGGCACTCTTAGCGGCAATCGCGGTGATCATCGCGGTTGCCGTGGGTCTGTCTGTGTTCTTTATCATCACAGGGGGGCAATCGTCCTCCGCCGCGCAGCCAGGGGTCATGATTCCGGCGCTCATTGCAGGGGCGGCGGCGCTTGTGGCGTCGCTGGCCGCGGCGTGGCTGCTGGCGGACAGGATCATGGCGCCGGTGATGGAGCCCGTGGCCAGGCTGCGGGACGTGGCGGTGGCCATGTCCGAGGGCGACCTGGAGATCCGGGCCGATGAAAACGCCTACGGCGAGCTGGGCGAGCTGGGCAAGGCGGTGAACCAGCTGTCCTATCAGCTGTCCCGCAACATGTACACGCTGATCGTCGAGCGCAACCGCCTGCGCAACATGCTCAACGGCCTGTCCGAGGGCATCGTCGCCATCGACGCCAGGGGCGAGATCACCCACACCAACCCCGCCCTGGAGAAGTTCTTCACCCGCCAGAAGACGGCGGTGCACCTGCCCGACCCGCGCATGAAGGTCATCGACGACAAGAGCGTCTGGGACGACTTCGACGCCGTGATCCAGTCTGGCGAGCCGATGAGCCGCAACATACAGGTCCGGGACATGATCCTGCGCATGACCATCACCCCCATCGTGGACGAGATCGGCAGCATCGCCGGCGCGGTGGGTCTGTTCTCGGACATCACCCAGATGGAGCGACTGGAGCGCACCCGCCGGGAATACGTATCCAACGTGTCCCACGAGCTGCGCACGCCGCTGACGGCCATGCGCGCGCTGGTGGAGCCCCTGAGCGAGGGCATGGTCACCGAGGAGGCCGACCGGCAGCGGTATTACGGCATCATCCTGCGGGAGATCCAGCGCCTGTCCCGGCTGATCAACGACCAGCTGGAGCTCTCCCGCCTGCAGAGCGGCAACCTGGCCATACAGAAGAGCGTGATGTCGCTGGACGACGTGGTTTACGACGTCTGCGACCGCTACACCTCCATTGCCGCCGAGCACGGCCTGGAGCTGAAGCTGGGCACCGACTTTTCCCAGTGCCCCCAGGTGTACGCCAATGCCGACCGGGTGGAGCAGATGCTGATCATACTGGTGGACAACGCCATCAAGTACACCGAGACGGGCTCGGTGACGGTCTCTGCCGACTGGGACGACGCGCGCGTGGTGATGCACGTGAAGGACACGGGCATCGGCATCGAGGAAAACGACCTGCCCTATGTGTTTGACCGCTTCTACAAGGTGGACAAGGCTCACAGCGGCAAGGGCAGCGGCCTCGGGCTCTCCATTGCCAAGGAGCTTTTGAAGCGGATGGACGAGGAGATCTGGGTGGCCAGCGAAAAAGGTGTGGGCACCGAGTTCAGCTTCACCATCCACCGGCCGGAAAAGACTGAGGACAATACCCATGAAAGCGCCGATGAAGGCGCAGAAAATGTAGCGGGGGCGCCTGCGCCGCCACAACAATCGGAATAAAGCGAGGTAAGACAATGCCCAGGAGAACCATCCATCGTCGCCGTCGCGCACAGGGCGGGTGCCTGTCCTTTGCGATCGCCGCGCTGGCCGTGGTGGCGCTGGCATTGGTC
>JAZSAA010000313.1:0-3710 GCA_045601625.1 Clostridia bacterium
CGGAACGCCATTTACCAGCACGCGAACCTTCTGCGTGTTCGGAGCCCAGGTGCGGCGCGTCTTGCGGTTGGAGTGGCTGACGTTGTTGCCGTAAACGACGCCCTTGCCGCAGACCTCACAAAACTTTCCCATACTCTATCACACCTCCTTCAAGGATATATCCACATCAAAACAGTGAAATTATAGCATCTTGGAGACCAAAACGCAAGGGCTGGCCGTGTAAAAGTTCTGAAATGCCTTTCGTTCGCGGAGAATATGTAAAATTATGGGCCTTTATCGGTTCATATCCGGGGGATTTGCTTGCATATTCGCCAAAAAACAGGTATACTGTAAATGGAGAGCTTTATTTGCGCTTATCTCCTGGCTTGGGAGTGGGCGACAGGCCCCGACGAAAGGGAGGTATCATTCATGGATTGCAAATTCAATACCGATCTCGGCCTTGTCACCGTAACCGATGATGTTATTGTGCGCGTCGCGGGCTACGCGGCGCTGGATTGCTATGGGATCGTGGGCATGGCCTCCAAGCGCGGCACGGACGGCCTGGTACAGATGATGGGCCGCGAGAACCTTGGCCGGGGCGTGAAGATCCGCTCCTCGGGCGACAAGGTGGATATCGACCTGTTCATCACCGTGGAATACGGCATCTCGATCAGCGCCGTGGCCGCGGCGATCATCGAGACCGTGAAATACAAGGTGGAGCACCTCACCGGCGTGCCGGTGGGGCGGGTGAACGTCTGCGTCGAGGACATTCGCGTCTGACGCGCTCCACAGCGCCTGTTGGGAGGTTAACATGGCAAGCAATAAGAGAATAGACGGCATGCTGTTCAAGGAGATGTTCGTCTCCGGCGCGGCGATGCTGAACAATAACCGGGAGAGCGTGGACGCGCTGAACGTGTTTCCCGTGCCGGACGGCGACACGGGCACCAACATGTCCCAGACGATCAGCTCCGCGGTGAAGGAGATCAACGCCAAGCCCTACACCAGCGTGGCCGACGTGGCCAACGCCGCGGCCCGGGGCGCGCTGAAGGGGGCCCGGGGCAACTCCGGCGTCATACTCAGCCAGATCCTGCGGGGCTTCGCCAGGGCGCTGGACGGCCACGAGGACATCGACGGCCCGCTGCTGGCGGCGGCGCTGCGCTCCGGCGCGGACACTGCCTACAAGGCCGTGATGAAGCCCAAGGAGGGCACCATCCTCACCGTGGCCCGGGTCATCGCCGAGGAGGCCGAGGAGGCCTACGACAAGCAGGACGACGTGGTGGAGCTGTTCAGGCTGGTGCTGAATGTGGGCGACGCCATCCTCAAGCGCACCCCCGAGATGCTGCCGGTTTTGAAGCAGGCCGGCGTGGTGGACAGCGGCGGCAAGGGCCTGATGGTCATCTACCGGGGCATGTACGCGGCCCTGACCGGCGAGCCGGTGGACGTGGAGGCCGAGAGCAAGCCCGAGAGCGCGGTCATGCCCGGCGACTTCGTGGACGACCACGACGCCATCGGCGAGATCAAGTTCGGCTACTGCACCGAGTTCATTGTCACCCATCCCAGGGAGGACATGCGGGAGAGCGACGTGGTGCGCCTGCGCCGCAGGCTTGAGCGCATGGGCGACTGCGTGCTGGTCATCTCCGACATGAACGTGGTGAAGGTGCACGTGCACACCAACGAGCCCGGCAAGGCCCTGCAATACGCGCTGGAGCTGGGCGAGCTGGACGCCATCAAGATCGACAACATGATGGAGGAGCGCCGGGAGCGCGAGGCCAAGCAGGCCGCCGCGGCCGCCGCGAAGGCCGCCGAGCAGAAGGAGTACGGCATCGTGGCCGTGGCTCTGGGCGAGGGGCTGTCCGCCATCTTCCGCGACCTGAACGTGGACCAGATCGTGGACGGCGGGCAGACCATGAACCCCAGCATACAGGACCTGGCGAAGGCCGCCGACGCCACCAACGCCCGCAACGTCATCATGCTGCCCAACAACACCAACATCATCCTCGCGGCCCAGCAGGCCAGCGAGCTCACCGACCGCAACGTGATCGTGCTGCCCACCAAGTCGGTGCCCATGGGCATCTCCGCGGCCTTGGCCTTCGACCCGGAGGCGAGCCCCGAGGACAACGAGGCCGCCATGACCGAGGCCGCCGAGGCCGTGCACACCGCCTCCGTCACCTATGCCGTGCGGGATACCAACTACGACGGCCAGGAGATCCACGAGGGCGACATCATGGCCATGATCGACAACAAGCTCAGCGTGCTGGGCAGCGACATCCCCACCGTGTGTCTGGACGTCTCCGAGAAGATGGTGAACGGGGATTCCTCGCTGGTCACCGTTTACTACGGCCAGGACATCGCCGAGGCCGACGCCCAGGCCCTCCAGGCGCAGCTGGCGGAGAAGTATCCCGACTGCGACGTGGACCTGCAGTCCGGCGGCCAGCCGCTGTATTACTACCTGATCGCGGTGGAATAGGCGTCGCATGACGTGTAACACAATGTAGGGGCGCCGATGCGGCGCCCGCCCGGGTTGCTTCGCGCGACGCTGTACCCGGCGGGCGGCGCATCGCCGCCCCTACGGTCTGTGAATGAAACGGAGGATATGAGCATGCGCAAGGACAACATCCGCTGGGCCATCGTGGGCACCGGCTTCATCGCCAACCGCTTCGCCCAGGGCATGGCGCAGGTGAAGGACGCGACGCTGTGCGCCGTGGTCAGCCGGGACGAGACCCGGGGCAGGGCCTTCGCTGAGAAATACGGCGGCGGGGCCGTGTATACCGACCTGAACCTGATGCTCCTTGAGGAAAGCCCCGACGTGGTGTACATCGGCACGCCCAACGACAGGCACTACGCCGCCATCGTCGCGGCGCTGAACGCCGGGGTGAGCGTCCTGAGCGAGAAGCCCATGGTGGACAACCGCCGCCAGTGGGACGAGGTCACCGCCCTGGCGCAGGAAAGGGGCCTGTTCCTGATGGAGGGCATGTGGACCCGCTGCTTCCCCGCGGTGCGCCGGGCGCGGCAGTGGATCGCCGAGGGGAAGATCGGCCGGCCCCTGACCGTGCGGGCCTTCTTCGAGATGCACGCCGACCCGGACGACTGGCAGTGGTGGAAGGCGGGCCTGGAGCACGCCGGCGGCGCGCTGCGGGACGTGGGCGTCTACTCCCTGGCCATGGCCGACATGGTGTTCGGCAGGATGCCGGAAAAGACCTTCTCCGCCATGGAGTCCAACGGCGAGGTGGACCAGTCCTTCCACATGCTGCTGGACTATGGCGACGGCCAGCACGCCTTCGTGGGCGGGGCCTTCAACCAGGACGGCAACACCCAGGTGGAGATCTCCGGCGAGAAGGGCCGCATCATCATCGGCCCCGAGTTCTGGCACCCCACCACCGCCGAATGCATCGGCCACGACGGCTCGGTGGAGACCTTCCGCCAGCCCTATCCCGCCACCGGCTTCCAGTACGAGATCGAGGCCGTGCAGGCCTGCCTGCGCGAGGGTGAAAAGCAATGCCCCCACTACACCTGGGCCGATTCCGCCCGCGTCACCGACATGATCGAGGCGGCGAGGAAGGAACAGGGGATTTTGTATGAGGCGGACAGGTAAATTCTGATTTGTCGCTTAGGCGACAAATCAGAATTCAGTATTTAGTATTTAGCATTTAGTGGTTAGTGGAGGAGAAAATCCTAACGGATTTTTTTGATTTAAGGACCAAGAAACGTTGAAATCTCTGCCGTTTCCCTAT
>JAZSAA010000314.1:0-2552 GCA_045601625.1 Clostridia bacterium
GCATCAAAGTTGCATTATTATTATCGGCCAGATGTCTGCCCCACTTTCCGGGCGATCGCGGCCCCGAACTCGGTCTTACAATGTTAAATATACCATTTTGTTTTATTATTTCACGTAAACCCCTTGACAAATAAAGCAAAATGTTTTATAATATTACCAGATCAAACGAGGAGGGCAAAACAATGAAGGGCACTGAAAAGCAGGTTTCTTGGGCTGAGGACATCAAGGTCACGGTTATCAATACGATCGACGCTATGCTGGCGGCTACCGCTAACGACCCTCGGGCCAACTCCGACGCGGCCAAGGCGATCCGGGCGAAGTTCCAGCGGGCTCGCGAGGCGGTAGAAGCGTGCGAGATCGCCGCTGATCTGATCGAGGTGTATGGCGGCAGCGTCAGCTCCCGCAACGCTGGTCCGGCCAACATGAAAGCCGTTTCTGCCGCAATCGCCAACCGCTTTAAGACGCAGTACGGCACCGCTTCCCAGCGGGCCCTGATCGGGGAATGAGTAAAGGAGGTTACGGAGATGACGAATTTTGAAATCGCGCGGATGTATACAGGCATGAGCGCAGTGGAGCTGGCCAGGCTGCTGGAGGTCTCGCCTCAGCAGCTCAACGGCTGGCTGAAAGGCACCCGGGTGCCCAGCAGGACCAATGTGGAGGACATGGCCGCGAAGATGGGTGTGGACGCCGCCTGGCTGTTGGGAGTGGCCCAGTCGGTGCTCGTGATCGACCACGAGACGGGCGAATGGCACATGCTCCCCATTATCCACTCCGAGACGATCGACGGGTATGGCGTGCTATATGTGGTTTGGATGGATGAGCTTGGGACATGGATCCCGGTGCTCCAGTGCCCGGACAGCGCAGAGCAGTTTACTCCGGCGGACTGGCAAAGCCCGTACAATCCTCGCAGGATCGAGGAGATCGGGGATGGCCGTTGGGTGGACCACCTCGGCCGCGATGCGGTCATGCTGGATGGACTGCCGCGTGTGATGTAAGCGATATGATCAAGCAATGTGTAATTTGCGGCTGTGTATTTACGGCCGCGCCATCCTCAAAGAGAATTACCTGCTCCGCTGAGTGCAGCGCGATCCGCAAATCTCAATCGCACGAGGGCAAGCGCAGCATCTGGTCCAGCGAGGCCCGCGCCAAGCTCTCCAGACGGCGAAAGGCCGAAGGCTTCACGGATAACGCACGTAAGGGCCTGACAGTGGCCATGGCCCGCCCCGACAGCCAGCGAGGCCCCCAGCACCGCGAGGCAAAAATCTGGGTCTTGATCGACCCAGACGGCCAACGCCATGAGGTGATCAACCTGCTGCACTGGGCCCGGATAAACGCCGACCTGTTCGACGTCCCCGCCGACGCCGCCGACCGCGAGCGCATCGCCCGCAACATCCGGTCCGGTTTCGGCCAGATCATCCGCAGCCGCACGGGCAAGCGCAAAGACCCCGTATACACCTACAAAGGCTGGACACTCGGCGACTGGCCACAAGATAAGGGTCCAATAAAATAGGCCCCTGGGATTCGCTCCCAGGGGCTTTGCCTGTCTTACTCGTCCGGCACCTCCGGGATCCCCGCCACGCTGGTCAGCAGGCTGAGGATGCCCGCGAGGACGCTGGAGGACAGCACCAGCTTCCAGTTCACGTCTCCCATGGCGGCGGACGTGCCGATGGTCGCCACGGCGGTCTGGGCCACCGTCTTGATGGCGCGCACGCCCGCGGCTTTGAACCACTTGCCCCAATCTCTCATGTTCTCTATCTCCTTTCCTTCAGGTCCCGAATGTCGTGCTCAACCTCCGTCATCCGCCCCTCCAGCTTGAAGGTGCGCTCGATGACGCTGTTGTGCTTGTCCACCTTCTCCTCCAGCTTCTTCAGCCGGTACTGCGTCAGCCGCGCCGACGCCATGACGCCGCCGAAGGCGCCCAGCCCTGAACCGGCCAGGCCGATCAGGGCTACGATTATCGTGTTGTCCATCCTTTATCACCGCCTTTGTTACGTGTATCGCCAGCCATGCCAGCAGCAGCGACACCGCCATGCGCTTCCACGGCAGCGCCAGCAGCCGGCACAGCAGAAGGTCCGCACGGGCTACGGCAATTTGGATCTGTTGCGTGATGTTCATAGGCCATGATCACGGCTCCTTTTGTATCGGTCACGGTCCCTCGCTCGTGATGTCGATTCCCGGCTTGTTATAGTCGATGAAGTACTGGTCGAAGCCCTCGTACCCCGCCCAGCGCCGAACGGTCACCAGGGCAATAAAAAGCGCCAGGGTCAGAACGACCACAGCGACGGTCAGGCGAAGCGCCCGTCTCATTCGATCAGCCGGGCGTACTTGCTGCTCACCCAGCCGATGGCGTTGTCGTGGATGACCAGATACCAGGGCTTGCCGTCCGCCTCCTCGGTGACGCCCTGGTAGATCAGGATGTCCCCCTTGTGCACCGTGCCGATGTCGCGGGAGGCCGTGCCGGGGGCAGAGCGCACGTTCACGCTGCCGCCGGGGATCTCCACGTGGCCATAGGTCGCCGCCTTCAGCGCCGCCTCGGTGTCCGCGTCGTAGAT
>JAZSAA010000315.1:0-3498 GCA_045601625.1 Clostridia bacterium
GGGATTGCCGATCTTCTCGGCCTTGCACTTCTCCTTCAGCCGGTTCACCGCCAGCTCGGAGGTGGGCACGCCCACGTCGGCCATGATCAGTATGTCCGTCAGGTCCTCGTAGAAGTCGTCGTCCAGCTCCTTGTAATTCTCAACCAGCTCGTCCATGCGGCCGGTGAAGACGTCGCGGGTCTTTTGCAGGCCTTTTTTGATCTTGTCAAACAGTCCCATAGCTAAAACCTCCGGTTTTGAAATGGGGGAATGGGGAATGGACGATGCCTCCCGACCGGCATGCTCATTCCCAATTCCCAGTTTTAATTAAACGGCTTCGTTCAGTTTTACAGATACCGTCTTGGAGACGCCCTTTTCCTCCATCACCACGCCATACAGCGCGTCGCAGCGCTCCATGGTGCCCTTGCGGTGGGTGATGACGATGAACTGGGTGTTCTCGGAGTAGGATTTCAGGTAGTCGGCGTAGGTGTCGATATTGGCGTCGTCCAGGGCGGCCTCGATCTCGTCCAGTATGCAGAAGGGGGTGGGCTTGAGGTCGAGGATTGCGAACAGTATGGCGATGGCGGTCAGCGCGCGCTCGCCGCCGGACAGCAGCGAAAGCATTTGCAGCTTCTTGCCCGGCGGCTGGGCCACGATGTCGATGCCGCAGTTCAGCGCGTCCTTCGGGTCCGCAAGGCGCAATTCCGCCTTGCCGCCGCCGAACAGCTTCACGAAGGTGCGCTGGAAGTTGTCGTTCATCAGCGCGAACTGGGTCTTGAACTGCTTCTCCATCTGGGTCTCCAGGTCGGCCACGATGCCCTCCAGGTCCGCCTGGGCCTTGAGCAGGTCGTCCCGCTGGGAGGAAAGCTCCTCCACGCGCTCCACGGTGCGCCGGTATTCGTCAAGCGCGGCTACGTTCACGGTGCCCATGGCGCGGATGCGCTGTCGGATGGCGGCGATGCGCTTTTCCGATTCGGTCAGCCTGAAGTCGGGCTGGCGGAAGGGCTCTGCCCCGGCGTAGGTCAGCTCGTAGTCCTCCCAGATACGATCCTGGAGCTGCTTGAACTCACCCTCGACCCGGGTCAGCTGGATCTCGCTGCGGTGGTGCCGGTCGCTGAAGTCGTCCAGGCTGCCCCGCAGGCCGTCGATCTCCTCGGCCAGCGTTTGCAGCTGCTTCTGTATGCCGGTACGCCTGCCCTCGGCCTCGTCGAAGGCGGCGCGGGCGGCGTCCAGGGCGGCCTTGCCCTTGTCAAGGGCCTCGATGTCGCCCTCCAGAAGCGCGGCGTTGGCCTCCAGCTCCTTCAGGCAGTCGGCCAGGGCGATTTCCGATTCGGCCATCAGCTTTTCGGCGTTTTCCGCCTGATTGGACAGCCGGTCGCGCTCGGCGGTGTTGGCCTCCAGGCCGCGCCGGCGGGAGGCCAGCGCGATGCGGGCCTCGCCCACGGCGTCCCGCAGCGCCTCGGTCTGGCCGCGCAGGGTGAAGATCTCGCCGGACATGCGCTTCACCTCGGCCTGCCGGTCGTCAGTGGAGCTCTCAGCGCTGAGCTGCTGGGCGTCCAGGGCGGTCAGGCTCGCGGTCACGTCTTCCAGTTGGGTCCGCAGACGCTGGCGCTCTGCCTCGGAGCGGGCCAGGCGCTCGTTGTTGCCGGACTGCTCGTCCAGGGCAGCGTTCAGCTGGGCTTCGGCCCGGGCGCAGACGACCTCCTGCCTGTGCAGCTCGTCGTACAGTTCGCCGCGCTCCCGCTTCAGGCCGCCGCGCTCATCCTCGATGGCGGCGTACTGCTCCCGGGCCTGTGCAAACTGGGCCTCCAGCTTTTTCAGGGCCTGCTCGCTTTCTTCGATCTCGCGGCTGCGGGAGAGCAGGCTGGTTACGCGGCTCTGGGTGCTGCCGCCGGTCATCGAGCCGCCGGAGTGCATCACGTCGCCCTCCAGCGTCACCAGCCGGAACTGGTAGCGGCCCGCCCGCTGTATGGCGATGCCGTAATCCAGGTTCCCGGCCACCACCGTGCGGCCCAGCAGGTTGTCCACGACGCCCTGGTATTGGGGGTCGAATTCGATCAATTCAGAGGCCAGGCCCACACACCCCGGCATGGACAGCACGTTTCGCTCCTGCTGGGACAGCGTGCGGCCCCGTACCGAGGAGATGGGCAGGAACGTGGCCCGGCCGAAGCGGTTGGCGCGCAGGTATTCGATCATGCGCTTGGCGTCCTCGTCCCGGTTGACCACGATGTTCTGCAGCGCCCCGCCCAGCACCATGTCCATGGCGCGCTCCAGGCGGGCGGGCACGTGGATCAGGTCGGCCACCACGCCGTGTACGCCGGAGCCCTGGCCCAGGCGGCGGGCCTGCATCAGCACCTGCTTGACGGAGTTGTTGTAGCCCTCGTAATCCCGCTGCATCTCCCGCAGCAGCTTCAGGCGGGAATCCCGCTGCTGGCGCTCGGTCTGCATCCGGGTGACCCGGTCTGAAAGGGCGGCGGACTGCTCGCCCAACGCCTGCACCCGGCTCTGGATGTCCCCGGCCTGCTGCTGCAGCTCGGCCTTGCGGGTGTTCTCGGCGTCCAGCTGGTCCCGGGCGGACTGTACGTGGGCGTTCAGCGCCTCGGAGGCGGCCTGTTCGCGGCTCTGGTCGGCGTCCATGCCGGTCAGCTGGTTTTCAAGGGCCGCCTTCATGGCGCTCAAACGGGCCCGCTGGGACTTCACGTCGCCCAGCCGGTTCATGGCCTGTATGATCTGCTGCTTGGCGTTCTCCGACGCCTCCTCCAGCGCGGACAGGCGCTCCTCCGATTCGGAGAGGGACTGCTCCTGTTCGGCCAGCGCCGCCGCGGCGGCCTCGATGGCCACGGTTTCGGCCTCGATCCCGGCGGTCATCTTCTCGATCTGGCGCAGCACGCCCGCCTTGCCCTCGGAGGCGGAGGCGCGCTCGGCCTGGATGCGGTCCCGCTCCTTCTGTCCGGCGGCGATGCGCTCGCGCATGACCTGCACCGGGCCCTCGCCGGCCTCGACCTCGCGGATCAGCCGCTGCACGACCTCCCGCTTCTCGCCGCTTTCAAGCTCAAAGGCGTCCAGCCGGGTCTGTGCCTCGTCCCGTTGGACGCTCTTTGTCTCGAGGGCCTGGTTGGCCTGGAGGATGGATTCACCCAGGGTCTGCACCGATTCCTTCAGTTCGGCGATGCGCTGTTCGTAGCGCTCGGTGCGCACCAGGAACACGTTCAGGTCCAGCCCCTTCAGTTCGTCCCGCAGGGACAGGTATTCCCGGGCCTGCTCGCTCTGCTGCTTCAGCGGCTCCACCCGGTCCTCCAGCTCGGCGAGGATGTCCTCCACGCGGTTCAGGTTTTCCTGGGTGCGCTGGATGCGCTTCTGGGCGTCCAGCTTGCGGGTCTTGAACTTGACGATGCCCGCGGCCTCCTCGAACACCTGGCGGCGGTCCTCCGACTTGGCCGAGAGGATCTCGTCGATGCGGCCCTGGCCGATCAGGGAATAGCCGTCCTTGCCGATGCCGGTGTCCCGGAACAGGTCCAC
>JAZSAA010000316.1:0-9701 GCA_045601625.1 Clostridia bacterium
GACCAAGAAACGTTGTAATCTCTGCCGTTTCCCTATAATCAAACAAATCCCGCAGGGATTTGCACCGCCACTAAATACTAACCACTAAATACTAAATACTCAAATTCTGATTTATCGAGCCCTGCTCGATAAATCAGAATTATTTCCCCAGCCTTGCCATCATCGTCTTCTTCACAGCCCGGAAGATGTTTTCGTAGCCGGTGCAGCGGCAGAGGTGGCCGGACATGCGGATGCGGATCTCCTCGTCGGACAGCTCCCGGCCCTCGTTCAGGATCTCCACCGCGCTCATGATGGCTCCCGGCGTGCAGAAGCCGCACTGCACCGCGGCCTCGTCGATGAAGGCCTGCTGGATGTCGGAAAGCTCGCCGTTGGACCCCTCCAGGCCCTCCAGCGTCAGTATGTCCTTGCCGTCGGCCCAGACCGCCAGGTAGATGCAGGAGTTGAAGCACTCGCCGTCGATGATGACGTTGCAGGCCCCGCACTCGCCCACCTCGCAGCCCTTCTTCACGCTGGTCAGGCGAAAGTCGTTTCGCAGCAGGTCGGTCAGCGAGGCGCGCACGTCCACCATGACCTCCCGGGGCCTGCCGTTGACCGTGCAGCGCACCAGCTTGTACTGCTTAGCCATCGATCACACCTCCCGCCAGTTCGATGGATTTGACCAGCGCCCGCTTCGCCATCTCCACCCCGATGTGCTCGCGGAAGACCTTGCTGCCCCGCCAGCTGTCCCGGGGGTGGATGTCGGAAAGCACCGCCCTGGCGAAGGCTTCGACGGTTTTCATGCTCACCGGTTCGCCCTTCGCGCCGGCCTCCGCCGTGGGCGCGCGCATGGGCACCGGCCCGGCCACGCCGTAGGCGATGCGGGCGTCCAGTATCGTCCTTTTATCCCCGGACAGCTTCGCGTTCACCGAGCAGCCCAGGTTGGCGATGTCCATGGCCCCGCGCATGGCGTACTTGATGTAGTGCCCGTGGTAGCCCTCCCAGGCCGCCCTGGGGATGATGATGGCGGTTTGCAGCTCGGCGGGACGCAGGTCCACCACGCCGGCCCTGATGTAGAAATCCTGGATGGGCAGCCGTCGCACGCCCTCCGGGCCCCTCAGCTCCACGATGGCGTCCCAGGCCATCAGCGTGGAGGCCGAGTCGGCGCTGGTCACGCCGTTGCAGGTGTTGCCGCCGATGGTGCCGATGTTGCGGATCTGCGGCCCGCCCACCAGGCTCACCGCCTCGCCCAGCACCGCGATCTTCTCCCGGATGATGGGGGAACCCGCGATGTGGGAAAAGCTGGTCAGCGAACCGATGCGGATGGCCCCGTCGCCGTCACAGGATACGCCCCGCAGTGCGTCGATGCCGTAGATGCTTACCAGCTCGACGCCTGCGCGGCGACCCTCGCGGATCTGCACCAGTACGTCGCTGCCCCCGGCGATGATCTGAGCCCGGGGATGGGCCTGGAGCAGGGCGATGGCCTCGTCCACGCTTGTGGCTTCATACAGCGCGCTGATGTCATACATCCTGCGTCACCTGCCTTTCGTCTGAAATCAGCCCGGCTTCGGTGAAAGCGCGGAACAGGCTGTGGGGGTTGGCCGGGGCCTCCCTCAGCGCCACGCCGGTGGCGTGGAATATGGCGTTTCGTATGGCCGGGGCCACCGAGCACACCGGCGGTTCGCCCAGGCCCTTGGTGCCGAAGGCGCTGGTGGGCTCGGGGTTTTCCACGAATTCCGCCACCAGCCGGGGGTGGTCCAGCATCGTGGGCAGCTTGTAGTCCAGCAGGTTGCCGTTCAGGGGGCGGCCCGTCTTTTCGTCGAACATCAGCTTTTCGCTCAGGCCGAAGCCGATGCCCATGCTCATGCCGCCGTGCACCTGGGCCTCGGCCAGGGCGGGGTTGATCAGCGTGCCGGCGTCGTGGCAGTTCACGATGTTCAAGAGCCTGGCCTTGCACATGGGGATGTCCACCTCCACCTCGGCGATGGTGCAGCCGAAGGAGTAGGCGTTGGACTTGATCTGGTAGGTGCCTTCCGCGGTGATGTGGCGGCTGTCCGTCAGGCTGTACAGGGCCTCCGTGGCCAGCTCCGAAAGGCTCATCAGCACCCGGCCGTCGGTGGTGCGCACGATGTTGCCCTCCGCGATGTCCAGGTTGAACACCGGCATCCGGGTCAGCTGGTGGGCGTATTCCAGGATGCGCTGCTTCAGCATCAGGCCGGTCTGGCGGATGGAAAAGCCCGCCACGTAGGTCTGCCTGGAGGCGTAGGCGCTGGTGCCGAAGGGGGTCACGTCGGTGTCCTGGCAGGAGACGACGTGCACCTTGTCGATGGGCACGCCCACCACGTCCGCCGCCATCTGGGAAAAGGCGGTGTCCGCGCCCTGGCCGATCTCCGTCTCCGCCACCTGCAGCTGGAACGAGCCGTCCTGGTTCAGCACCATGCGGCAGGAGGAGGTCTCCAGCGATATGGGCCACACCGCCGTGTTGTACCAGAACACGGCCATGCCGATGCCCCGGCGGATGTCCCCGGTCTGGTTTCGGTATTCCCTGAGCTTTCTGTCGTAGTCGATGGCCTTCATGGCCTTGTCCAGGCACTGGTTGAAGGTATCGAAATACATTTCGTTCTTCGAGAAGCCGTCCACGTAGCCCACGGGCATCAGGTTCTTCCTGCGGAATGCCAGCGGGTCCGCGTCGATGGCGGCGCAAACGTCCTCGGTGTGGCATTCCACGGCCCACATGGCCTGGGGAATGCCGTAGCCCCGCATGGCCCCGGCCACCGACTTGTTGGTGAACACGGTGTAGGCGTCCACCTCCACGTTGTCGCAGGGGTACAGCTGGGGGAAGGCCCCCGCGCCTTTGGCGCAGATGCTGTGGCCGTGGGAGGCGTAGGCCCCCTGGTCGGAGAAGGCCTCCAGCTTCCGGGCGGCGTAGGTGCCGTCCGGGCGTACCCAGGAGACGATGTGGCTGCGGATGGAGTGGCGCGTGCGGTTGGAGACGAAGGTCTCCTCCCTCGGCACGTCCAGCTTCACCAGGTGCCCGCCCACCTGGAGGCTCAGCCAGGCGCACAGCGGCTCGTAGAGGATGTCCTGCTTGTTGCCGAAGCCGCCGCCGACGTAGGGCTTGATCACCCGCACCCGGCCCCAGTCGATGCCCATGGCCTGGCCCACGACCCGCCGCACGATGTGGGGGATCTGGGTGGAGGACACCACCTTGACGCGCTCGCCCTCGGCCTCGGCATAGCAGATGAAGTTTTCGATGTGGCAGTGCTGCACCACGGGGGTCTCGTACCAGCCCTCGACCTTCACGAGCCCCGGCTCCCGGATGGCCTTCTCGTAGTCGCCCAGGCGGATCTGGGTGTGCTTGAGGATGTTGTTCGGGAATTCCTCATGCAGGAGGGGCGCGCCGTCTTCCATGGCTTTCTGCACGTCCAGCACGAAGGGGTATTCCTCGTATTCCACCTTGATCAGCCGCAGCGCCTGGGCGGCGGCCACCTCGTCCTCCGCCACCACGGCGGCGACGTCGTCGCCCCAGAAGCGCACCCGGTCCGTCAGGATCAGCCGGTCGGCCACGTCCTGGTGGGCGGGGTCGGTGGACCAGGGATGGCCCGAGGTGGGGAAATAGTGCTTCTCGGTCAGGTCGAAGCAGGTCAGCACCTTTACCACGCCGGGCACCTTCTGCGCCCGAGAGGTGTCGATGGCGATGACCCTGCCGTTGGCGATGGTCGAGTGCAGCACCCGGGCGATGTATGCGCCCCGGTCGCACAGGTCGTCGGTGTATTTGGTGCGCCCGGTCACCTTGTCGCGGGCGTCCACGCGCTTCACACGCTGTCCCGTGTACACAGGCCGTCCCTCCCTTCTGTCGGTTATAATATCCGTTTGCCGTCCACAAATTTCATCACGATGCCGCCCCGGTCCAGCCCGAGGTAGAAGGCCCGCTCCAGCCGGCTCCAGACGGGCAGCGGGCGGGGGGTGGGTTCGGCGGAATCGTCCAGCACCAGCGCGTCGAAGGCGAAGCCGTCCTCAAAGCCGCCCACCTTTCCGAAGAAGGACCCGCCGCCCCGTGTGGCCAGGTAGAGGGCCTCGGGGAAGGTCAGCGGCTTCTCGCCGGGATTGATGTATCGCCAGTACAGCTTCGACACCTGTATGGCGTCGGTCACCGCCCTGAACATGGATTCCGACGTGCCGCCGGCCACGTCGGTGCCCAGGCCGATGCGCAGCCCCTCGTTGATGTATCGCCGAATCGGCGCGATGCCCGAGGCGATGTTCATGTTGGAGGAGGGGCAGTGGGCCACCCACACCCCGTTGCGCTTTATCCGCTCCACCTCCGGCGGCGTTGAATAGACGCAGTGGGCCATCACCGTGTTGCCGTCCCCGCCGAACAGGCCGAAGCGGTCGTAGGCGTCGCCGTAGAAGGCGGCGTCCGGGGCCAGCTCCGTGACCGCCAGCACCTCTTCGGGGTTCTCCGACAGGTGGGACTGCACGGGCAGGCCGTATTCCCTTCGGATCTCGCCCAGCGCCGTCATCAGCGCGTCGGTGCAGCTGGGCACGAACCGGGGCGTGACGATGGGCCTTGTGCGCCGGTAGCCGCGCTTCAGGCTCTCGTCGATGAACCGCCGGGTGTCCGCGCCATAGCCGTCGGCGTGGTCCTCGAGCAGCGCCTTCGGGGCGTAACGGTCCATGCTGACCTTGCCCACGAAGCTGGCCAGGCCGGCCTTTTCCATGCAGTCCATCAGCGTCAGCGTGGCGGCGGCGTGCACTGTGCCGAACACTACCCCCCGGGTGGTGGCGCTGGCCTTCATCCTGTCCGCGAACTGGTCGTAGGCCTTCCGGGCGTATTCGCCGTCGGCGTATCGCGTCTCCTCCGGGAAGGCGACGTGTTCCAGCCATTCCAGCAGCTCATAGTCCATCCCCATGCCCCGGTAGGCGTACTGGGGCGCGTGGATGTGCAGGTCCACCATGCCGGGCAGTATCAGCCTGTCGCCGCAGTCAATGACCGGAAGCGCCGCCCAGCGGTCCGGCACCGCGTCGAACACGCCCCGGCAGAGGCCGTCCTTACACACCACAAAGCCGTTCTCCCGGATGGCCAGCTTGCCGATCCGGGGCGTGTGGCAGATGTTTCCTTTCAAAATGAAGCAGTTCTTCAAGGTGTCATTCCTCTCGTCAGGGGCCCATGCGGTCAATTCCGATGGGAGTACCTGTATTATAACAAAAACATTGCAATGAATCAACAATAACCGTTCCGGCGCGCGAGGGAAAAGAGGCGTTGCGCGGGCACGGCCGGGATGATATAATGTATGTAATTGAGACGGGAGGAACGACCATGGAAATCCAAACGATCTATTTGGCGGGCGGCTGCTTCTGGGGCCTGCAAAAGTTTTTCGATCAGTTTGACGGCGTGAAGGGCACCGAGGTGGGCTACGCAAACGGCCCGGCGCAGGCGCCGACCTACCAGGACGTCTGCCACGACAGCGGCCACGCCGAGACCGTGCGCGTGGATTACGACCCGGAGGTCATCCCCCTGGCGGCGCTGCTGGAGAAGTATTTCATGGTCATCGACCCGCTGTCCGTGAACCAACAGGGCCACGACCGGGGCATACAGTATCGCACCGGCATCTACTATACCGACCCTGCCCGGCTGCCGGAGATCGAGGCGGTATATAAGGCCCAGGAAGAAAAGGCTGGGGAAAAGCTGGCGGTGGAGCTGATGCCCCTGAAAAACTTCTTCACCGCCGAGGCATACCACCAGAAGTACCTGGATAAGAACCCCGGCGGCTACTGCCACATCCCCCGGGAGATGCTGCATCTGGGGAAGGGGAAATAGGGGGCGGTCTGGCCGCGGGAAACAATACAGACAACCACACCATCGGACAGTGCCGGGTGTGGTTGTCTGTATTATCGATGTGAACGGGGTGTCTCTGCCCTGTGTCCAATGTACATGGCGATTTGCGTCGGATTTGCAGGTTCGTTACTTGCAGGCCATATAGACGTCCATGCTTTCTCCGTCCGTTTCAAAGCACGGTATGACCTCATTCTCCACATGGATCAAGCCGTTCGTCCGCATATAATCGCCCAGCGTATGATAGGCTCCCGGGATTGTGGAAAAGGGACTGTCGAAGGGCCGTTTGATGTGGATCGCCGCATACCTGTGTCCAGCCTGTTCTTTGATTTCCAGCCCTTCAGGGTTCAGGCCATCCGGCAGTATCCAGGCGGCTGTGTATCCGTGCATTCTGAACACATTGATCTGTTCGACGGACAGTCTGGGAAAATCCCATCCGATCACCTTCGGAGTCTCGTCTCCATGTTCTTTGGCGTATTGGTATATCCTGTCCAAAGCGTCGCGCTCCGGCTCCGTGCTGATGACGGTATGCTCCACATATCTGAATCCCGGGACCACTTCGATGCGAAGATTTGTATAGGCGCTGCTGTGCTGATCCATTTCATCCCTGAATAGATTATCCAGGGAACAGTTGAATACCTTGCAGAGGTCAAGTGCTTTATCCATCTCGGGATTCGCCGCGTCCATTTCCCATTTTGAGATCGTCTGGCGGCTTACGTTCAGTTTTTCTGCCAATGCTTCCTGTGTCATACCTGCACTGAGTTGCCGAAGATATTGAAGGTTTCTTCCAAAGCTCATGTCTGTCCTCCTCCGAAACAAGCTTCACTGTTTCTGTAAAGGTATTTGCTCCGCGGTGCATGGATAGATTACCAGATTAAGCCTTCATGTTCCACCAACCTGCAATTGCGCTTTTCCAACACAACGCAACCTATGGTTGCGTTTCGGCGGGACAAGGGGACAGTTCTGCCATCCCATTTTTCAGACGATCAACCGAAGGTTACCGGGCGGAAATATGGTTGGATTGCGGGACAAGAGAACCGTCCCCTTGTCCCAGAACCTGGGCGTAGTTCTCGCCGATCATGTCGTTGATCTGCGCATTGTCAAAGAAGGCTTCCGGCTCGGCAAGGGCGATCGTGCCGAACAGGATGATGGCCAGCAGCAGAATACTTTTTCTCATCATGGTCAAAACCTCGCCTTTCCATTCCTGTCCGGGGGATGCTGCCAAGAAAAGCAAGGGCAATGCGTTCTTTTGCAGCCTGAAAACAGTTTCAGTATACCATACATTCGGGAGACAGTCAGCGCGGAACGGGCTGTTGTTCATATTACTGGCCCGATTGGGACTGTGAAAAAAGCGGCATTGCATACCCGGAACCGAAATGGTATAATAATGCTGTACATTATCATCAACAGGTGCAAAGCCATGAGAATCATATTTGTGCGCCACGGGGAACCGGACTATGTGAACGATTGCCTGACCGACGAGGGCCGGTGGCAGGCCGCGGCCGCGGCAGAGCGGCTGGCGGGGGAGGGTATCTCGGCGATCTACGCCTCGCCCTGCGGGCGGGCGGCCGAGACGGCGGCCTGTACGGCGGCGCGCCTGGGCCTGCCGGTGACCACCCTGGATTTCATGCATGAGATTTCCTGGGGCGGGGCGGGCATCCCCTGCGAAGGCCACCCCTGGACCCTGGGCGACAGCATGCTGGCGGAGGGCTTTGACTTCCTGCGCCAGGACTGGCGGGCCCACCCGTATTTCGACGGCAACGCGGCGACAGCCTGCTGCGGGGACATCGCGGTGAAGTTCGACGCCTTCCTGGCCGCCCACGGGTACCGGCACGAGGGGCGGCGTTTTCGCTGCGAGGGCGGCACGGACGAGACCATCGCCCTGTTCAGCCACGGCGGCTCGGGGGCGTGCGTGCTGGCGCACCTTTTGAACCTGCCGTTTCCCTATGTCGCCTCGGTGCTGCCCTACGACTTCACCTCGATCATCATACTGGACTTCCCGGTGAATCCGGGCGCGTACATGTTCCCCAGGGTGGAGCTGTTCAACGACTGCGCCCACATCCGCCGGCGCGCGGGCGGGCCGGCGCTTCAACAGAAATCAGAGCGATAAAGGAGCTGGAGCACCATGAAATACCAGGGCATCCGAAAGATCCACGAGGGCAAATTCATCACCCGCTACGACGTGGATTACATGACCGCGGAGGGCCACCTGAAGACCTATGAGATCATCAGCCGCAACAGGAACATCGAAACGCTGGAGGCGCTGCAAAACAAGGCGCCGGATTCGGTGATCATGATCCTGACGGACGAGGCCGGCGAGCGCATACTGGTCAGCCGGGAATTCCGCATGGCGGCGGCCCAGTGGATCTACAACTTCCCCGCGGGGCTGATCGACCCCGGCGAGACCCCGGAGCAGAGCGCGAAGCGGGAGCTGTGGGAGGAGACCGGGCTGACGCTCACGCGCATCGACGACGTGCTGGACAACAGCTACAACGCCGTCGGCTTCGCCAACGAGCGCAGCATCTGCGTGTTCGGCACGGCCGCCGGGGAATTCCGAAAGAGCACCTCGGATGTCGAGGAGATCGCCCCCGGCTGGTATACAAAAGAGGAGATGCGCCGGCTACTGCGCACCGAAGCCTTCGCCGCCAGGACCCAGGCCTATTGCTATGCCTGGGCGTACGGGCCGAGGAGCTGAAATCCCGGGCTTGACACCGGCACAGCATACCATTATGATAGATTTAAGGGGCAGGGTTGGATTCGCCTGCCGCACTCAAACCATCAAAAGGAGGAGAATGAGAGAATGACCATCAAGGCGATCACCTTCAGGAAGGACGGCTTCTACGGTCAGCCCTTCGCCTTCGGCGGCGAGGACGGCCCGGAGAAGTTCGACCCCAACGTGCGCTATCGCGGCGCGCTGACCAATTACCTGATCGACACCGGCGACGAGGTCATCCTGGTGGACACCGGCCTGCCCGCGGGCACCCCCGAGGAAGCGCCGGACGAGAAGAGCCCCGCCTTCACCGGCAGGGACGTGGGCACCTATATGTCCCAATTTGCCGCGCTGGGCTATAAACCCGAGCAGGTCACGAAGATCCTGCTGACCCACAAGCACGCCGACCACTCCGGCGAGCTGAAGTCCTTCCCCAACGCGAAGATCTACGTGAACGCCGACGAGGTCGCCGCGGACGAACTGAAGGGCCTGGCCAATATCGTCCCCGTGGCCTTCACCGACGGCGCCTACTACAACTTCCCCGCCTGCCAGAAGATCCGGGACGGCATTTACTTTATCAAGGCCAAGGGCCACACCAACGGCAACAGCATCGTTATCGTGGAACTGGACGGCCTGTTCTACATGATCCACGGCGACATCACCTATGTGGACGAGGCGCTGTACGCCAACAAGCTGTCGGTGGTGTACGACGACAGGGCCGCCGCCCGTCAGACGCTGGACCGGGTGCGCGAGTTCATCCGCAACCATCCCACCGTGTACGTGTCCACCCACACACCCCAGGGTTACGAGAACCTGGAAGCGAAGCGGGTGATGGACCTGGATCATCCAGTGGAGACGATCTTTGAGGAATACGACTTCGGCGCGATGAAGGCTTCCGGCAAGTACGTCTGTTCCGTCTGCGGCTACGTGTACGACCCCGCCGAGCACGACGACGTGGCCTTCGACGACCTCCCCGAGGACTGGAAGTGCCCCCGCTGCAAGCAGCCGAAGGAAAGGTTTAATCGGGCGTAGGGATGAGATAAATTCTGATTTGTCGCGCTGCGACAAATCAGAATTCAGTATTTAGTATTTAGCATTTAGTGGTTAGTGGAGGAGGAAATCCTTGCGGATTTCTTTTGATTCAAAGAATCGAGAAACGTTGAAACCTCTGCCGTTTCCTTA
>JAZSAA010000317.1:0-3644 GCA_045601625.1 Clostridia bacterium
CTCGATAAATCAGAATTTGAGTATTTAGTATTTAGTGGTTAGTATTTAGTGTCGGTACAAATCCTGACGGATTTGTTTGATTATAAGGAAACGGTAGAGGCTTTAACGTTTCTTGATCCTTTGAATCAAAAGAAATCCGCAAGGATTTCCTCCTCCACTAACCACTAAATGCTAAATACTAAATACTGAATTATGATTTGTCGCAGCGCGACAAATCAGAATTTGCCCCTACCACTCGCATGCCGCCAGTTTAAAAACCTATCAATAAACCCGCATCTCCTGAATATATAATTATGCCGCACATTGCTGTGCGGCATAAAATCTATTTCGGAGGTCCTGCCCTTGTCCACGTCCATCGGCGACGCCCGTGCTGTCGCCCGCGTTCCCCTGTCCCAAATACGGGAATCGCCCGACCGTCCCCGACAAGCCTGTTCCGACGAATCCATCGGGCGGCTGGCGGAGTCCATACGGCTGCACGGGCTGCTGTCGCCGCTGCTGGTGCGGCAGGTGACAAATAGCCGTTATCAGCTGGTCGCCGGGTCCCGCAGGCTTCGGGCGCTTCGGCTGTTGAACCGGAGCTCGGCGGATGCCGTCATACTGACCGCGAGCCCCTGCGACTGCGCCCTGATCGCGCTGGTGGAGAATTTGCAGCGGGAGCAGCTGCACTACCTGGACGTGGCCGCGGCCTGCCGGGCCATCCTCGACCGCTACCCCATCACCCAGGAGCGCCTGGCGGCATCCCTCTCCGTCAGTCCGTCGG
This sequence comes from Clostridia bacterium, assembly GCA_045601625.1. Lineage (GTDB taxonomy): Bacteria > Bacillota > Clostridia > Christensenellales > Aristaeellaceae > UBA2862. Next base: position 761 of record JAZSAA010000317.1, read on the forward strand.
CGCTGGCCAACCGGCTGCGGCTGCTGCGGTTGCCGGAGCGCGTGCAGAGTGCCGTCAGGCAGCACGGTCTCAGCGAGCGCCACGCCCGGGCGCTGCTGCGGCTGACCGGCGAGGCCGATCAGCTGGCCCTCGCCGAGCTGGCCGCCCAGAAGGGCATGAGCGTCGCCCAGCTGGAGAAGCAGGTGGACGCGCGCCTGGCCAGACCCGCGCCGAAGCGCAGGGTCGCCCCCGCCCTGCGGGACAGCCGCATGATCGTCAACGCCCTGCTGGACACCGTGCGCCAGCTCACCCGCATCGGCCTTCCGGTGCAGAGCAGGGTGGAGGAGGCCGACGACTGCGTCCGGGTGATCGTGACCATCCCGGCAGTTAAATCGGAACGCCCTACAGCTTGACCTCGTCCCCGCACCGCAGCTTCTCGGCGATGGCGGAGATCCTGCGCAGGCGGGCGTTCACGCCGGACTTCCCCAGGGGCGGTTCCATCAGCTCCCCCAGCTCCGCCAGCGGCATCTCGGGGTTGTTGGCCCGGGTGAAGGCCATGTCCCGCAGCGTCCGGGGCAGCTTTTCCAGGCCCAGCTCGGAATCGATGTAGCGGATATCCCGAATCTGCGCCTCGGCGGCGTTCATGCTGCGGTTGATGTTGGAATTGTCGCAGTTCAGCTGGCGGTTGACCCGGTTGCTGACCTCCTTCTTGACGCGCACGTTTTCAAAGGCCATCATGGCCTTCGCGGCGCCAAGCAGCGTCAGCATGTCGGAGATATCCTCGGCCCGCTTCAGGTACACCACGTACTTCTGCTTCCGGGCGGACACCTTCGCCTCGATGCCGAAGGACGCCATCTGCCCGGCGATGAACCCCGCCAGGGCCTCGCTGGGCGCGGCGATTTCGATGTGGTAGTCCCGGTCCGGGTGGCTGATCGCCCCGCACATGGTAAACGCCGCACGCACAAACGACTTCTTGCAGCAGCTGTAGCGGACGGTCTCGTCCACGGGCAGGGTGCGCAGGCCGAAAAGCGCCCCGTCGTCCAGCAGCTCCAGCGCGCGGAGCAATCCCAGGGCTTCCTCCTCGGGCACCGCCAGCTGGTAGCGGGTCTGGTTGTTCAGCGTGTCGCCGCTGAGAGCGCGAATCTGACCGATGATGCCGTAGAAGCGCTTGAGCATGGCGAAATAGCGGCGCACGGTGGGCGCTTCCGAAGCCGTGATCGTCACGGCGTAGCGCTCCCGCCCCCGCCAGGCGATGCCCCCGCCGCACAGCAGCGCCGCCGTCAGCTCGCTGCGGGCGCAGCAGGCGTCCTCCATGGGCGTGCGGGCCAGCTCGCCCCGCACATCCGATGCAAACGACATGTCAATCCTCTCCCAAAATTCGCACCTCGGTCTCCAGGCGGACGCCGAAGCGAGCCTGGACCGCGTCCTGCACGACGGCGATCAGTCCCAGTATGTCCGAAGCCGTCGCCCCGCCGGTGTTCACGATGAACCCGGCGTGCTTTTCGCTGACCTGCGCCCCGCCAACACCGCGGCCCTTCAGGCCGGCCTGTTCGATCAGCGCCCCGGCGAAGTACCCCTCCGGGCGCTTGAAGGTGCTGCCCGCGCTGGGATAGTTCAGGGGCTGCTTGTCCCGGCGACGAGCGTTCAGCTCGCGCATACGGGCTGCGATGGCCTCCGGGTCGTCCGGCGTCAGCGCGAAGCGGGCGGAGATCACGATGCCGCCCTCCCGCAGGGGCCGGGACGTGCGGTAGCCCATCTGCATCTCTTCCACCGTCAGGGTCTTCACCTCGCCATCCAGCAGCACCCGGGCGTCGATCAGCACGTCGGAGAGCTGGCCGCCATAGGCCCCGGCGTTCATGGCACAGCCGCCACCCAGCGTGCCGGGGATGCCCGAGGCGAACTCCAGCCCCGCAAGGCCGCTGGCCTGGGCGTAGGCCGCCACCCGCGCCAGGGACGCCCCCGCCAAAGCAGTGAGGGTGTCGCCGGTTCGGACGATGGCCGCCATTCCCTCCCCCAATGCGATCACCAGGCCGCGGATGCCGCCGTCCCGCACCACCAGGTTCGAGCCATTGCCGACGACGATGCAGGGGGTTTGCAGCGCACCGGCGATGGCAATCGCCCCGACCAGCTGTTCCTCGCTCTCCGGCAGGAACAGCACGTCCGCCGGTCCCCCTACCCTGAAGGTGGTGTGCCGGGACATGGGCTCGTTTTCCAGGATCTGACGGGACTCCGCTATGGCATACAATCTGTCAATCAATTGACGCATACAGCCTCCATTGGGTCGTTAAGCTGATTAGGCAGGGAGATATTGTCATACTATGTAGCGGCGGCGCCAGCGCCGCCATCGGCCATTTGATGATAACGCTATGGCGGCGCCAGCGCCGCCGCTGCATTGGAACCCGTCTCACCCATCCAATCAGAAGTTGAAGTAGATAAACGGATTGTAGCTGCCCACCGCCACATAGGTGATGGCGAGGAAGGTCAGGCCCAGCAGCGCGGCCGCGCCGGTGACCTTCATCAGGTTGGCGTTCACGCGCAGCCTGTCCCGCAGCAGTTCGGGCACCGGCAGGCTGAACAGCACGCCCGCGGCCAGGAACACGCCGTACTCCCGCAGGAAGGCCCCGGTGAGCCCGTTCCACACCGGCGCGCCGCTCATGCCGAACATCGATCCATAGAATATGCGGGCGACGTGCAGGTTATCCGAGCGGATCATCACCGTGATGGTCACCACCACGAACATGGCGTAGAAGTGCCCGATGGCGCGCTTGCTCATCCACTTGCCCATGCCCGTCAATCGCTCGATCACCAGGAACACGCCGAAGCCGAAGCCCCACAGGAAGTAGGTCCACGCCGCGCCGTGCCACAGGCCGGTGAGCGTCCAGACCACCATCATGTTGAACACCAG
>JAZSAA010000318.1:0-2554 GCA_045601625.1 Clostridia bacterium
GATGAACCCCACCACGCAGAAGATTGCGGCGGCGCGGCCCCGCCAGCCCTTGCGCAGACGCAGGTGCAGGTAGATGGCGTAGACGATCCAGGTCACCAGAGACCAGGTTTCCTTCGGGTCCCAGGACCAGTAGCTGCCCCAGGCCCGCTCGGCCCAGATGGCGCCGGTGATGATGGTAAAGGTCAGAAACAGCAGCCCCAGGGACACGCTGCGGTAGCTGATCATGTCCAGCTTCTCCTTGTCCGGGATGTGCTGATCCAGGAAGCCGCTGGCCTTCATGCGGTCCCGGAGCAGGAATATGATGGACAGCACGAAGGATACGCCGAAGGCCCCGTAGGCGATGATGGCGGTGGAGACGTGAAAGCCCAGCCAGTTGCTGCGCAGGGCGGGCATCAGCTCCTTGACCTCCTTGCTCTGCATGGCGGCGTAGCCGATGATCAGGAAGATCACCGGCGCGGCGAAGGCCCCCAGCACCGGGAATTTGAAGCGGATCACAAAGATCAGGCTGACCAGGCACAGCCCCCAGGCGAAGGAGGTGGCGAACTCATACTGGTTGGTCAGCGGCAGACGGCCCGCGCCGATGCCCCGGCATACCAGGGCGGCCGTGTGCAGCACAAAGCCGACGATCTGAAGCCCCACGGCCACCCGGGCGACGGCGTCCTTCTTGACGGCGATGAACGCGAAGTAAAGTATCATCGCGGCGAAATACGCCAGCATGACAATGGTGAACAGCGTGTTTTCAATCTGAAGCATGGGAAGCACTCCTTTGGTCGATCGCCTTTTCAAACTGTTCCCTGAACAGCGCGCCGCCCTTGCGGCTCTGGCCGTATACGGTCCACAGGCCGTCCGCCTGGCGGATGGCCCACACGCGTGAGGGCTGCACGTACAGGGCCAGCAGCAGGCCCAGCATCGTCACCAGGCCGCCGACGAGGGCCAGCGGCGTGAAGCGGTCCACCTTGACCTGGATCAGCGTGTAGCTCTGGGGGTTGGAAAAGGTGACGGTGTATGCGTCGATGGTGATCTCCTCGCCGTCCATCAGCGCGTTCATGCCGATGACCTGGCCCTGGTAGTACACCGAGTACAGATAGGCCGGGTTGTTCAGCTGGTCCGAGGCGGTGGAGGGGCCGACGCCGGGGGTCATCACGTAATCGGGGTAGAAGGCGTTCAGCATCACCACCAGGCCTTCCTTGTCCGTGACGTTCATATAGTCCCCCGCGCAGACCACCTCCTGCTGGATGGGCGCGCCGTCCTTGTAAACGTCCACCTGGGCGGCCCAGCCGGTGGAATTCTGGTAGAACTTCATGCCACACAGGTTGGCCGGGTGGTTGACGCTGATGGAGGCGCTGCCGCCCTTGCGCCCGGCGGACGCGGCATCCTCCACGGTGATGTCGGTGGTGTACTGGGCGACGGAGCCGTCCGCCCGTTTGTCCACCCTGAAATCGTCGATGGTCAGGAAGCACTCGGTGTCGCCGATGCGCCTGATCTGGCCGGGCACGCCGTAGACCGCGTACTGCCGCTGGGTCATCTGCCCCAGGCCAAAGCCCAGGATCAGCAGCAGGATACCCAGGTGGCACACCCACGCGCCCCACAGTCCGATGGCGTTGCGGGCGGCGAACAGCGCGTCGCGGCCATCTTCGCTCTTGCAGGGGGTGGGTCCGGGCATGCGCAGCTGCTTGAATACGGCTTCGGCGTCCCGGATGTCCGGGGCGGAGACGTCGCCGGGCAGCTTCAATGCCGCCTCCGGGCGGGTCTCGGCTTTCGTGCGGCGGATCAGTTGGGGCAGGCGCACAAGGTTGCAAAGCAGCAGGTTCAGGCACAAAAACGCGGTGATGGCGATAAACCAGGGGCTGTGAAAGGCGTCATCCAGGTGCAGGGCCATGATGAGGCCGGCGGTGCGCTCGGAATAGCGCTGGCTGTACCAGGCGTAGGTCTGGTTCTGGGTGATCAGGCTGCTGGCGGCGCAGGCCAGGGCCAGGATCAGCAGCAGCGCGATAGCAAAGCGCATCGAGGATATGAATTTCCAGATTTTCTTGAGCATGGCTGTGATTGCGTGTCGTCGGTCGGGAAGGGTTCAGGAGGAAGGTGGCGTCTAATGGGCGCTCTCCTCCATACGCTTGATTTCGTTGGCCCGGGCGATGATCTTATCCTTCCAGTCGTCGTCCTCGGCGTCCAAATGATAGGCGTGAAACCCGTATTGGCGGGCCGAGGTACAGATGACCATTTCATCGTCGATGTGCAGCGAGATCCGGTATCGGTTGGGCATCTTCTGGGGCAGTATGGTCTTGTTGTCCCGCTGGACCTCCTTCAAATGCCGGGTGGCGTTGACGATTCCGTCGAAGCGCACGCCGTACAGCCGGAACAGGCCCTTGATGTATTTCTCTGTCCGGTAGGAGGAGGTATAGACCCACACCTCGTAGCCCAATGCCTGGAGCTGCCGGATCAGGTCAGGAGCGCCCAGGCGAAGCCTTTCCACGAATAGCCTGTTGAACGGAAAGGGCGGCGGGGGTTCGGTCTTGTGGGTCTTGGGCGAGACAAAGAGCACCTCGTCCAGGTC
>JAZSAA010000319.1:0-3118 GCA_045601625.1 Clostridia bacterium
GTAGAGCTGGCCGTGAAGGCCCCTGCCTTCAAGGCGATGATCGACGTGGACGACCAGTGCTTCATGGCCCCCGGCGACATGCCCGCCCGCATCCAGGAATACTGCCGCAGGACCGGCCAGGCCGTGCCCGAGGGCCGGGGCGAGATCTCCCGCGTGGTGTACGAGGGCCTGGCCCTGAAGTACCGCTGGGCCATCGAGCGGCTGGAGCAGGACATCCTGAAAAAGCCCGTCAAGAGTCTGAACATCGTGGGCGGCGGCAGCAAGAACGTGCTGCTGAACAAGTTCACCGCCGAGGCCATCAAACGCCCGGTGATCACCGGCCCCAGCGAGGGCACCGTGATCGGCAACCTGCTGATGCAGGCCATCGCCCTGGGCGCGGTCGAGGACATCTGGGCCCTGCGCCGGGTGGTGGAGGCGTCCTTCCCCACCGAGACCTACCTGCCCGAGACCGACGGCAGGGCGTGGGACGAGGCGTATGCCCGCTATACGAAGCTGTTTGGCTGATATGATATTCAACTTTGAACACAACGCGCTGCCCGGCTCGCTGGAGCTGGCCTACCTGGGGGACAGCCTGTACGACCTGTACGTGCGGGAGCACCTGGTCGCCAGGGGCGGCCGGGTGCGGGCGATGCACCGGGAGGCCATCTCGCTGGTGTGCGCCCACGCCCAGGCCGAGGCGCTTTTGCGGATCATGGACGCGCTGACCGACGACGAACGGGACGTGGTGCGCCGCGCCCGCAATGCCCACCAATCCCCCCCGAAGAACGCCGACCCCGGCGAGTATCACCACGCCACCGCCCTGGAGGCCCTCATCGGCTGGCTGTACGTCACCGGCCAGCGGGACAGGATGAACGAGCTGTTGAAGATGGCGCTGCCGGAGGACAAATTCTGATTTATCGAGCTGTGCTCGATAAATCAGAATTTGAGTATTTAGTGGTTAGTATTTAGTGGTGGTGCAAATCCCTACGGGATTTGTTTGATTATAAGGAAACGGTAGAAGCTTCAACGTTTCTTGATCCCTTGAATCAAAAGAAATCCGTTAGGATTTCCTCCTCCACTAACCACTAAATGCTAAATACTAAATACTGAATTTTGATTTGTCGCTCCCCCGACCAATCAGAAAATACCGCATCACACAAAGAGAAAAAAGATTCATGAGCACCAAAGACGACGACCGCCGCAGGCCCTACGCCGGCAACCGCGCCCAGGGGCCGGGGCGGCGGACCTGGCCCGACGCCGCGGGCAACGGCCCCCGGGTGGGCCGCATCGCCAAAGACGTGCCCCGGGCGCAGCGGGTGGATGGTTTTGAAACCGGGGAATCCGTGCCCCAGTCCCGTCCCGCCAGGGGCGGCGACTTCCACCGCGGCGACGCCTACCGCGCCCCCACCGGCCCAAGGCAGTACAAGCGCCAGATGGACGGCGCGGCGGCCCCGGAGCTGCCCGAGGACGACCACATCCTGGCCGGGCGCAACCCCATCCGGGAGGCGCTGAAGGCCGGCAGGCCGGTGGAGAAGCTGCTGGTGGCCTCCGGCGACCTGTCCGGCGGGGCCCAGGAGATCGTGCGCCTGGCCAAAGAGGCTGGGGCCGTGGTGCAGCGGGTGGACCGCGCCCGGCTGGATGCGATCTACCCCGCCCACCAGGGCATGCTGGCCTACGTGGCAGCGGTGGCCTATGTGGAGCTGGAGGACATCCTCGCGGCGGCAGCGGCGAAGGGGGAGGATCCCTTCATCGTCCTGCTGGACGGCATCACTGATCCCCACAACCTGGGGGCCATCGTGCGCTCGGCGGAGTGCGCCGGGGCCCACGGCGTGGTGATTCCGGAGCGCCGCGCGGCGGGGCTGACCCCGGGGGCGGCCAAGGCCGCGGCGGGGGCGCTGAGCTACGTGCCCATCGCCCGGGTGAAGAACCTGAACCGGGCCATCGAGACCCTCCAGGCGCACAACATCTGGGTCATCGGCACGGCCATGGACGGCGAAAACGCCTTCACCGCCGATTTCAGCGGCCCCGTGGCGCTGGTGATCGGCTCGGAGGGCGAGGGAATCTCCCGGCTGACGCTGGAGAAGTGCGACCGGACGGTGGCGCTGCCCATGAAGGGGCGCATCGAATCGCTGAACGCCTCGGTGGCGGCGGGGATACTGATGTACGGGATCGCCCGCGCCAGGGCAAAGTGAACGGCAGGCGGGCGGGGAAGGCCCCGCGGCGCATGCTGATCGTGGACGGCTACAACATCATCAACGCCCGGCGCAGCGGCGGCATGGACAGCTATTCCCTGGCGGACGCCCGGGAGAAGCTGCTGAGCGACCTGATGGACTACGCCGGCTATACCGCCCAGCAGGTGGTGCTGGTGTTCGACGCCTGGATGTCCGACCGCACCACGCGCACCGAGGAGCGCCACGGCCTCGTCACCGTGGTCTACACCCAGAAGGGGGAGATCGCGGACCGCTACATTGAGCGGCTGTGCGACGAGCTGGCCGGGGACATCGAGCTGCACCGGCTGGAGGTGCGGGTGGCGTCCTCCGACGCGCTGGAGCAGACCATCATACTGGGCCGGGGGGCCACGCGCATGTCCGCCCGGGAGCTGATGATCGAGATGGAGCAGCTGCGCCAGGCGGGCATTCGCCAGGTGATCGAAAGGCCCGTCTCCCGGCGCAATCCCCTCGGGGAACGCCTGTCCCCCGAGGTGCGGGAGCGCCTGGAGCAGATGCGGAAAGGATACGACAAGGGATGACGCATGGTTACGACACGCGATTTTGAGAGCATGACGGACGAGCAGGTCGTCCTGCTGGCCCAGGAGACCGACAGCCCCGCGCTGGAATACCTGCTGAACAAGTACAAGAACTTCGTGCGCACGAAGGCGCGCAGCTACTTCCTGATCGGCGCGGACCACGAGGACATCGTCCAGGAGGGCATGATCGGCCTGTACAAGGCGATCCGCGACTACAAGGCCGAGCGGCTGTCGTCGTTCCGGGCCTTTGCCGAGCTGTGCGTCACGCGGCAGATCATCACCGCCATCAAGACGGCCACCCGCCAGAAGCACATCCCCCTGAACAGCTACATCTCGCTGAACAAGCCCATCTACGAGGAGGATTCCGACCGCACCCTGCTGGACGTGATCACC
>JAZSAA010000320.1:0-6034 GCA_045601625.1 Clostridia bacterium
CGGCCCAGGTGGGAGCACAGGATCACGGCGGCGCCGTTGTTCAGCAGGTACTTGATGGTCGGCAGCGCGGCGTTGATGCGGGTCTCGTCGGTGATATTCTTGTCCGCGTCCAGCGGCACGTTGAAATCGCAGCGCACGAGAACCTTCTTGCCCTTGACCTGAACGTCCTCAATGGTCATCTTGTTGAGATTCATAGCGGTTCACTCCTTAATCATATTGATGGAATTATTCTAACACATCAGCGAAAAAAATAAAAGGGGATATTTACCTTTGGCCTCTATAAAATTTGCGTTGATTGTGTCAAAACAGGGCAAATTCACCCTCAAATCGGATTACTCTTAACGATAATATGCTATACTGCACCAAATCGGAGGGTATTCCATGAAGAAAACGATCATCGAAGCGCGCGATGTGTGCTTTAAATACGAGGGAGCTTCCACGCTCGCCGTGGACCACGTGACCCTCGATATCACAGAAGGCGAATTCCTGGCGATACTGGGTCGCAACGGCAGCGGCAAGTCCACTTTCGCCAAGCTGCCCAACGCCCTGCAGCTGCCCACGGAGGGCAGCGTGAAGGTGAACGGCATCACCCCCGCCAGCGAGGACGACTGCTACGAGGTGCGCAAATCCTGCGGCATGGTGTTCCAGAACCCGGACAACCAGATCGTCACCACCATCGTGGAGGAGGATTGCGCCTTCGGCCTGGAGAACCTGGGCACGCCTCCAAAGGAGATCCGCGCCCGGGTGGACGACGCGCTGCACAGCGTGGGCATGTCTGAATTCGCCCTGGCCTCCCCCTCCATGCTCTCCGGCGGGCAGAAGCAGCGGGTGGCCGTGGCCGGCGTGCTGGCCATGCGGCCGAAGATCATCGTGTTCGACGAATCCACGGCCATGCTGGACCCCATCGGCCGGCGGGACGTGTTTGCCCTGGCGCGGCGTCTGAACGTTGAGGAGGGCATCACCATCGTGTGGATCACCCACTTCATGGAGGAGGCGGCGCTGGCCGACCGGCTGGTCATCATGGACTGCGGCAGGATCGCCATGGACGGCGCGCCCCGGGAGGTATTTTCCCAAACGGACGAAATCATGGCCCTGGGGCTGGACGTCCCGGAGATGATGAAGCTGGCCCAAATGCTGCGCAGCAAGGGCCTGAAGCTGCCCGACACCCTCATGACGGTCAATGAAATGGCGGTGGAGTTATGCCGATTGAAGTAAAGAAGCTCACGCACGTCTACATGCCCGAAACCCCCTTCGAGGCCAGGGCCCTGAACGAAATCAGCCTGAGCATACGGGACGGCGAGTTCGTGGGCATCATCGGCCACACCGGCAGCGGCAAGAGCACCCTCATCTCCCACCTGAACGGCCTGGAGAAATCCGAGCCGGGCGTGGTTTTCGTCAACGGCATCGACCTGGGCGAAAAGGGTGCCGACCTGATCGCCATACGCCGGCTGGTGGGGCTGGTGTTCCAGTATCCCGAATACCAGCTGTTCGAAGAGACCGTGGCGAAGGACGTGGCCTTTGGACCGACCAACCTGGGGCTCGACGCCGCAGAGATCGAAAAACGGGTGGAGCTCGCGCTGAGGCAGGTGGGCCTCGATCCCGCCGAAGTGTCCGATAAATCCCCCTTCGAACTCTCCGGCGGCCAGAAGCGCCGCGTGGCCATCGCCGGCGTGCTGGCGATGCAGCCGTCCATACTGATCCTGGACGAGCCCGCCGCGGGCCTCGACCCCGCGGGGAGGCGGGAGATGTTCGACCTGATCCGGGGCATCCACGACGCCGGGACCACCATGGTGATGGTCTCCCACTCGATGGACGACGTGGGCCGCCTGTGCGACCGGCTGTTCGTGCTGAATCGGGGCGAGATCGCCTACTCGGGCACCCCCGCCGAGGTCTTCGTGCACGAGAGCCAGCTGCACGCCATCGGGCTGGACGTGCCGGAGTGCGCCAAGCTGGCCCGGCGCCTGCGGGAGGCGGGCTTCGACATGCCCGAGGGCATCTACCGCACGGAGGACGTTTGCGACGCCATCATCGGCAATCTGAGCGGAGGTAAGTGACGCCAAATGCTGAAAAACATCACGCTGGGCCAGTATTTCCCCGGCGATTCCTTCATACACCGGCTCGACCCGCGCACAAAGCTGCTGGCCACCGTCGCGCTGATCGCCATCGTGTTTGTGGCCCAGGACTTTTCGGGCTTCCTGCTGATCGCCGCCTTCGTCATCGCCTGCGCGGCGTCCACGGGCATTCACCTGAAATATCTGGTGCGCGGCCTGAAGCCCATCATGTTCATCATCATATTCACCTTTGTGCTGAACCTGTTCTTCCAGACCGAGGGAAAAGAACTGGTGCATATCGGCTTCATCCGCATCACGGACCAGGGCCTGCGCATGGCCTCCTTCATGGCTGCGCGGCTGATCCTGCTGGTGGTCAGCAGCCAGCTGTTGACGCTGACGACCTCCCCCATCGCGCTGACGGACGGCCTGGAGGCGCTTTTCCGGCCGCTGGAGGTCATCCACTTTCCCGCCCACGAGATCGCCATGATGATGTCCATCGCCCTTAGGTTCATCCCCACGCTGATGGACGAGGCGGACAAGATCATGAAGGCCCAGAAGGCCCGGGGCGCTAATTTTGAGACGGGCAGCCTCATCCAGCGGGCCAAGGCCATGGTGCCGCTGCTGGTGCCGCTGTTCGTGGGCGCGTTCAGGCGCGCCGAGGACCTGGCTCTGGCGATGGACGCCCGGTGCTACCGCGGCGGCGCGGGCCGCACCCGCATGAAGCAGCTCAAGTTCGGCGCCATCGACGCCATCGCCGCGCTGGCGATGCTGGCGCTGCTGGCCGGGGTCATCGCGCTGAACAAGCTGAATGTGTTTTGAGGCGTCGCCATGCGCAGGATCCAGCTGACCATTGAATACGACGGCACGAACTATGCCGGCTGGCAGCGCCAGAGCAACGCCCTGGCTGTGCAGCAGGTGATCGAGGAGGCGCTGTCAAGGCTGACGGGCGAGCGCGTGGTGCTTCACGGCGCGAGCCGCACCGACGCCGGCGTTCACGCCCTGGGCCAGTGCGCCCACTTCGACACCGACAGCCGCATTCCCGGCGAAAAGGTCAGCTATGCCGTCAACACCATGCTGCCGCCGGACATCCGCGTGAGCCGCTCCCAGGACGCCCCGGAGGGCTTTCACGCCCGCTTTTCGGCCCGGGGCAAGCGCTACCGTTACCTGTTTTACGACGCGCCTCACGCCGGGGCCCTGAACCGGTTGACCCACGCACACAGCATCTATCCGCTGGACGACGGGCTGATGCGGCGCGAAGCCGGAGCGCTGGTCGGCACCCACGACTTCGCCGCCTTCGCGGCCAGCGGTTCCGTGGTGAAGGACACCGTGCGCACGATCTGGCGGGCCGACGTTACCCGAAGCGGCAACGACGTCAAGCTCATCGTCGAGGGCAACGGTTTTCTGTACAACATGGTGCGCATCATCGCGGGCACTCTGCGGGACATCGGGTCCGGCAAGCTGGCGCCGGGCGCGCTGGCGACGGCCATCGCGACCGGGAACCGGCTGGATCTCGGCGTCACCGCGCCGGCCCACGGCCTTACGCTGATGGAGGTCTTCTATACCCTGCCTGATACCCGCGGCATACCCGTGCCGCCCAAGGAGGTTCTGCAATGACGGTCACCAACGCCATGCGCCTGCTCAGCCAGGCGGGCATTCCCTTCGAGACCTCCGAATATCCGGTCGACGAGAGCGACCTGAGCGGGGTTCATGCCGCTGAGATGCTGGGTGTCGACGCGGACTGCGTGTTCAAGACGCTGGTGGTGCGCGGCGAGCGCAAGGGCGTCTGCGTATTCGTGATTCCCGTAGCCGAGGAGCTGGACCTGAAGAAGTGTGCCGCCGCCATGGGCGACAAGAAGGTTGAGATGATCCACGTCAGGGAGCTGCTCGGGCTGACCGGCTACGTCCGCGGCGGCTGCTCCCCCGTCGGGATGAAGAAGAAGTACCCCACCTTCATCGACGAGATCGCCACGCTGTTCGACCGCATCTACGTCAGCGCGGGCATGCGCGGACAGCAGCTGATCATCAGCCCGGAGGACCTTCGCGCCTATACCGGGGCTACCTTCGCGGACCTGACCAAGAGGTAAATAGCATTGCGCAACTTCATATTTGATTTCAATGGCACGCTCTTTCGGGACACCGAATTCCACCGCGTCGCGTGGAAGCGGTTCATGGCCGATCACGGCATCGACATCAGCGACGACGACTATCGCCGGAAGATGAACGGACCGGGCAACGACGTCATATTGCGCCGCTTTTTTGGCGAAGAGCCTTCTCAGGAAGAGATCGACGCCCTCTCCGAGGAGAAGGAGCGCATCTACCGCGCCATCGTAGCGGCCGATCCCGCCAGGCAGGCGCTGGCTCCTGGCGCCGAAGAGATGCTCGACACGCTGAAGGCACGCAACATTCCCTGCTGCGTGGCCACGGCCTCGATCCGCGCGAACGTGGACTTCTATATGGATACGCTGGGACTGAACCGCTGGTTTGATTACGACCGCGTCTTTTATATGAACGGCGCGTTTCCGGGCAAGCCGGACCCGGCCATTTATCGCATTGCGATGTGGCGGATGGGCTTTCGCCCCGAAGACACCGTGGTCGTGGAGGATTCCCTTCCCGGCATGCTTTCGGCCCGCGATGCCGGCGTCGGGGGCATCATCGCCATCGGTGATACGGTCGACCCGGACGAGCTGGCCCGATTTACAAACGTCATTGACAGGATCGGCGACTTCCACGGCTTCGAGCGCTTCATTGCCAGATAGGACCTTCCGAAAACGCTCCTCGCCGCCGGTCGGCCGATTATCATCCCTTCGGACAACGTATTGTTATTTTGATGTACGCCTGAGAGAATCAACTGTTAAGTTTTGGTACTATAACCGGCCCAAACGGGTTGTAATGCGCCATTTTGAAGCGGTATATTGTCAAATTGCTATAACCCAAACGTCACTTTTTGGAACGCTTGACAAGATGGTACAATGCCTCCCCGCGTTTTTGTGAAATCGCCCTATACACATTTTTATCAAATTCTGTTATAATGAGAATACGGAAAATTATTTGAGGAGGTAGTTCCATATGGCCAGTTTGTCTCTTCGCGGCATTTACAAGATTTATGCCGGTGATGTCGTCGCTGTGAGCGATTTTAACCTCGAAATCGAAGATAAAGAGTTTATCATCCTGGTCGGGCCTTCCGGCTGCGGCAAATCCACCACCCTGCGCATGGTCGCCGGCCTGGAGGACATTTCCAAGGGTGAACTGTATATCGACGACAAGCTGGTAAACCACATCCCGCCGAAGGATCGCGATATCGCGATGGTTTTCCAGAGCTACGCTCTGTATCCCCATATGACGGTGTACAACAACATGGCCTTCGGCCTGAAGCTGCGCAAGATGCCCAAGGCGGATATCGACCGCCGCGTCAAGGAAGCCGCATCTATCCTGGGTATCGAGGCCCTGCTGAACCGCAAGCCCGCTGCTCTGTCCGGCGGTCAGCGCCAGCGCGTCGCCCTGGGCCGCGCCATCGTGCGTGAACCCAAGGTCTTCCTGATGGACGAGCCTCTGTCCAACTTGGACGCCAAGCTGCGCGTGCAGATGCGTTCTGAGATCACCAAGCTGCACAAGCGCCTGCAGACCACCTTCATCTATGTTACCCACGACCAGACCGAGGCCATGACGATGGGCTCCCGTATCGTGGTCATGAAGGACGGCTTCATCCAGCAGGTGGACAGCCCCCAGAACCTGTACGACTATCCCGCCAACCTGTTCGTCGCCGGCTTCATCGGCATGCCCCAGATGAACATCTTCCGCGTCAAGCTGGAGAAGCGCGCCGACGGCGTGTACGCCACCTTTGGCAGCAACTGCATCAAGGTGCCCGACGGCAAGGTCCAGCGCATGACGGGCGACTACATCGGCAAGGAAGTCTACATGGGCATCCGTCCTGAGAACATCTCCGACGACCCGGTGTTCACCTCCACCTATCCCGATGCCTGCAT